>NZ_JBEORW010000003.1:272557-327317 GCF_040302565.1 Streptomyces sp. NPDC097981 | reverse complement strand
CTTCTTCCGCATCTGCCGCCAGTGCGCCAGCCCCTCCGGCTCCAGGGTGATCGGCGAGCTCGCCGACGGCGGGGTCTTCGCACAGGTGCGGCCGAATGCCGGGGTGATGGGGATGCCGCCGCTCAAGGGGCGGACGAGTCGGGGTCGACCGGGGTGTGTCATGGTCCGCTCCGCTCATCGGCGTCTAGGAGGAGGCAGGATGTACGCACAGGCTTTCCGGGGGACCGGGCTCGTCGAGCGGTCGGCAGAGCTGGCCGAGTCGGCCCGGCGCCGGGCGCGGGATGCGGAGGACCAGCGTCGGCTGACTCCCGATGTGGTGACGCAGATGCTCCGGGCGGGATTCGCGCGGCACTTCGTGCCTGCCGCGCAGGGTGGCGTGGAGGGCACGTTCGGGGAGTTCACCGAGGCCGTCGCCACCGTGGCCGAGGGCTGCGCGGCCACCGCGTGGTGTGCGTCGGTCGCGTCGAGTCTGGCCCGGGTGGCCGCCCACCTGCCTCGGGAGGGGCGGGCCGAGGTGTGGGCCGACGGGCCCGACGCCTTCGTCGTCGGGTCTCTTTCGCCGCTGGGGAAGGCCACACCGGTGGCTGGTGGCTGGCGCGTGTCCGGCTCCTGGGCGTACATCAGCGGCGTCGACTACTCCGACTGGGCCGTCGTGTGCGCCACCCTTCCCGGTGACGGGGGCGCGCGGCTGTTCGCGCTTCCGCGGGCCGACTACGCGATCAAGGGCACCTGGACCGGCTCCGGCATGCGCGCCACCGGCAGCAACACGCTGATCGCCGACGACGTGTTCGTCCCCGAGTCGCGCAGCGTCGACCGGCAGCGGCTCTTCGACGGGCGGCCGGTGGACTCGTCGGCCGGCTGCCACACCGTGCCGATCCAGGCCGTCAACGGGCTGTCGTGCGCGCCCGCCGCCCTCGGTGCCGCGCGCAGCGCGCTCGGGCTGTGGACCGGCGACACGGCGCAGCGGCTGGCGCGCGGCGCCGGCCGCCCGGGGGTGCCCGGCCCCTCCCGGGGCACCTACGAGGCGGTCCTGACCCGCAGCGCCGGCGAGATCGACGCCGCGACGCTGCTGCTGCAGCGGTCCGCGTACGTCGCGGACCGGGGCGCGCGGGTCACCGCCGAGGAGACGGCCCGCAACGTACGCGACCACGCGCTGGCGACCGGACTCGTGGTGAACGCCGTCAACCGGATGTTCGCCACCGCCGGCACCTCCGGACACACCACCGAGAGCCCGCTGGAGCGGACCTGGCGCGACGTCAACTCCATCGCCACGCACATCGCCTTGACGTTCGACCCGGCGGCGGCACTCTTCGCGTCCCACGCCTTCACCCCCTGACCCGAACCCGACAGCACACTCCCGTTTGCCCTGGAGCGCACTCCAACACCTAGCGTCGTGGGCAGACGGTTCCGAGCGCCCAGGAGGCATCAGCATGACCAACGTCCCCACCCGGTACTTAGGCGAACTGGCGGTCTCCGCGCAGGGCCTGGGATGCATGGGCATGAGCCACGGCTACGGCGCCACGGACGACGCCCAGTCGATCGCCACGCTGCGCCACGCCCTCGACCTCGGAGTGACCTTCCTGGACACCTCCGACTTCTACGGCAGCGGACACAACGAGGAACTGATCGGACGGGCCGTCGCCGGGCGCCGCGACGAGGTCGTGCTGGCCACGAAGTTCGGCTTCGCCAACCGCCTGGGCGACCCCACGCTGGTCCGCGGAGACGCCGCCTACGTACGGCAGGCCTGCGAGGACTCGCTGCGCCGGCTCGGGGTCGACCACATCGACCTCTACTACCAGCACCGGGTCGACCCGCAGGTGCCGATCGAGGAGACCGTCGGCGCCATGGCCGAGCTGGTGCGGGCCGGCAAGGTCCGCCACCTCGGCCTGTCCGAGGCCGGTGCGCAGACCATCCGGCGGGCGCACGCGGTGCACCCGATCGCCGCGCTGCAGAGCGAGTGGTCGCTGTGGTCCCGCGACCTGGAGGCGGAGATCGTCCCGGTGTGCCGCGAACTCGGCGTCGGCCTCGTCCCGTACGCCCCGCTCGGGCGCGGCTTCCTGACCGGGCAGTACAGCTCGGTCGACGGGCTGGCGGACACCGACGTACGGCGCGGCCACCCGCGGTTCGCCGACGGCAACCGCGAGCGGAACCTGGCGATCGTCACGCGGCTGAACGAGCTCGCCGCGGCCAAGGGGGTCACCGCCGGCCAGCTCGCCCTGGCCTGGGTGCAGCACCGGGGCGACGACGTGGTGCCGATCCCCGGCACCCGGCGGCAGCGCTACCTGGAGGAGAACCTCGCGGCCCTGGCCGTCGAGCTGACTCCCGAAGACCTCGCGGCCATCGAGGCCGTCGCCCCGCCCGAGCAGTTCGCGGGCACCCGCTACGACGCGACCGGACTGACCTTCGTCAACGGCTGAGCCCGGGCTGCCCGCACCGCCCGCACCGCCCGCCCGCCCGCTCACGAGTGGGCGGGCGGGCGCGTACCACTGGTGCGCGGCCGGAGGAACGGCATATGAGATCTTCATGCCCGCTCGTGCCCGCATCACTGGTCGGCCGGCGGAGGCGGCTGGGATGCTGGGCTCATGGAATTCGGAGTTCTCGGACCGCTCGAAGCGCGCATGTACGACATGTCCATTGTGCCGACCGCTGGAAAACCCCGACAGATCCTCGCGCTGCTCGCCATCCGCGCGGGCCGCGTCGTACAAGTCGAAACTCTGATGGCCGAGTTGTGGGGCAATGAGATTCCCCGGAGCGCAGCCACCACACTCCAGACCTACATCCTGCAATTGCGCCGGAAACTGACACAGGCCGGTGTGCAGCAGCAGAACGGGCGGAACGTCAAGGACGTTCTGGCGACCTGTTACGGCGGCTACCGGCTCGCCCCGGAGGACTTCTCCCTCGACCTCGTGAGGTTCCAGCAGCTGGTGCGCCAGGGCGGCCGGACGCTGGCCGAGAACGACCCCCGGGCGGCGTCGGAGCAGCTCGGCCGCGCCCTGGCCCTGTGGCGCGGCCCCGCCCTCACGGACGTCCCCGTCGGGGAGGTCCTCGCCACGGAGGTCATCGGCATGGAGGAGGAACGCGAATGGGCGCTGGAGATGCGCCTCGACGCCGACCTCACCCTCGGCCGGCACGCCGAGATCATCGGTGAGCTGCGCATGCTCGTGAGCCGGCAGCCCCTGCACGAGACCCTGTCCGCCCAGCTGATGACCGCCCTGTACCGGGCCGGGCACCCCTGGCGCGCGCTCGAAGCGTTCCAGTCGCTGCGCCACGCCCTCATCAAGGAACTGGGGGTCGAGCCGTCCCCGCGGCTGCAGCGTCTGCACCAGGCCATCCTGGCCAACGACACCGGCCTGCAGGCTCCCTCCTCCATGCTGCATGCACTCTCCGCCTAGCCGTCGCCCGCCCCCTTCCCGGGCCGCCATGCCGGCGCGGGCGCATCAAAGCCCCCCACACACACGAAGCTCCTGGCAGACGGGATCGGATCCGGATCCCCGTCCGCCGGGAGCTTCGTGCGTTGCCCCGCCCGCCGCCGGCGCCGACGCCCCCGGCCCGAGACGCGGACCGGGCCCCGCGCGGGCCCTGCGGCGCCCCGCGGGGCCGTACGGCGCCCCGCGGGGCCCGGGTCGGATCTGGGACCCGGGACGTTCCCGCCGCCCGGCTCAGTGCTGCACGGCCAGCCGGGAGTCCCGTTCCCACATGCCGAACTCGCCCTGCTGGTAGAGGGCGGCCGTGCCCGGGAAGATCTCGCTCTCGTCGACCCTCCCGATCACCAGCACGTGGTCTCCCGCGTCCACGGTCTTCACGACCGTGCAGCCGGCGTACGCCACCGCGGCCTCGGTGAGCACCGGGACCCCGGCCAGCCCGCCGCGCCAGGCCACGCCGTCGAACTTCCGCTCCGCCTTCCCGGCGAAGAGCCGGGCCGCGTCCTGGCCCCGATGGGCCACGAAGTTCATCGCGAACACCCCCGCGGAGAGCATCGCGGGCAAGGTCCTGGAGCCCTTGCCCACGCAAAGGAGGAGCAGGGGCGGCGCCGCGGACACGGCGGAGAAGGCGTTACACGTGAATCCGCTCGGATCTCCGCCCGCACCGATTGCGGTGACGATCGCGACAGGGGTTGGAAAGGAACCGAAAACCTTACGGAAGGTATCCGCATCCAGCATGGTGTCCACTCCGTCGAGTCAGTTACGGGACTTTCCCGCTGCATGGGCGGCACTATCGGGGCAGTGGCTAGAAAGTGCCTGGAAGGCAGCTCGATCGGCGGGCCAGCCGCTCTTGAGCCGGAGCACGCCGTACGGCCGCACCCCGGGCGGCCCCCTTCGCCGGCGGCGGAGGCAGGGCGCGCCCGGCCCCCGCCGGGCGCATCCGTCCTGGTCAAGCCCCCCGCAGCCGTGCTCCCGGCGGCCCGGCGGCCGGGGTGCGGGAGCCCTGCGGGGCGCGCGCCCCTACGCGGGGTCGTCGACGGGAGTGACCAGGCCGGCGGCGGTCAGATAGCCGATGATGTCCTCGGTCACCTTCGGCGGCAGCGGCAATGCGGCCGAAACCGCAGTGAGTGTTGTCGGCCACGCGAGCGTCATCGCGACCCACGCCGCCTCCTGCCGGTGCAGGACCACGCGGTGCGGCGCGCGGTCGGACTCCAGCACGCATCCGGTGCCGGACTCCGGCACGGTGAGGGCCACGTGCCGGGGAAGGCACACGCGGCGCTCCCCGGACGGGCGGATCAGGACGAAGGACGCCGCCGAGGACAACGGGACCACGGAGAGCAGTGGTCCCTTCAGGTCGTCCACGCCGAGTGTGCGCACCACGAGGTGTGACAGTTTGCTGAGCGCCGGCAGCGTGAAGGGGCACAGGTCCTCGGGCCCGCTCAGGGCGTTGGCCAGAAGGACCGGCCCGAGCTCCATCCTCCGCAGCACCTCGCGCACCGCCGGGCTGGGCCGGTCGAGCCGGTCCTGGCCCCAGCGGCTGGTGAGCAGCAGCGTGTCTCCTCCGGCCCCCTGATCGACGATCACGTCCTCGGACAGCGACCAGAGATGGAAGGTCTGGACACCCCCGGTCGTACGCCGCATATTGCACCTCTCTTGCCGGGCGGAGGGATTCGCCAGTATGAAGCCGGGTCCGAGCCTCACGACAGGCAGTGGGCCATACGGCCACCAATTCCTCACGTCGCCCCTAAGGGCCCGTCAGGCGGGCGTGGTCCGCGATCCCGTGGACGCGCGATCAGGAACGGGCGGGACGTGCCGCCCCTCCCCCGCTCTTGCCGAGGACGGCCGTCATCAGCATGGCGGCGAGCGCGAACGCGGCGGCCACGGCCATCGCCAGGCGCGGCCCCGAGGCGTCGATGATCAGGCCGCCGATGAACGAGCCGACGCCGATGGCCCCGTTGAAGGCGGCCACGTACAGGGACGAGGCGGCCTCGCTCTCCTCGGGGACGAGTCGCATGACCCAGGTCTGCAGCGCGACCGGCAGGGCGGCGTAGAGCACGCCCCAGCACACCAGCATCGTGATGGTCAGCGGGCCGCTGGGGCCGCCCGCGTACATCACCACCATGACGACGGCCAGGAGTCCGGTGCTGGTGATCAGGCTCGTGCGCAGGGCCCGGCCGACCACGGCGCCCGCCGCGAAGTTCCCCGCCAGCCCGGCCGCGCCGAAGACCAGCAGCAACGCGCCGACGAGGGAGGGCCGGACGCCGGTGACCTCCTGCAGGAACGGGGCCACGTACGTGAAGGCGAGGAAGTGGCCGCTCATGATCAGTGCGGTGACGCCGACCGCGACGCGCAGCGCACGGTGCCGCAGCACGTGCACGAGCGCGGCCAGGCTGCCGGCGCCCCGGGCGGGCAGGGCGGGCATGAACAGCAGGCTCGCGCCCAGTACGAGGAAGCCGAGGAACCCGACGCACACGAAGGCCGCGTGCCAGCCCGCGGACTGGCCGACGGCGGTGCCCAGCGGGGTGCCCGCCACGGAGGCCAGGGAGATGCCGCCGAGGACCACCGAGGTGGCGCGGACGGCGTGCCGCTCGGGGACCAGCCGTACGGCGATGGAGACGGCGATGGACCAGAACACCCCGTGCGCCAGGGCCACGATGAGGCGCGCGGTCAGGAGCAGCGCATAGCCGGAGACGACGGCGGCCATGAGGTTGCCGGCGATGTAGAGGACCATCAGGGCGACGAGCAGCCACTTGCGGTCCAGGCGTCCGGTCAGTGCGGTCAGGGGCGCCGCGGTCACCGCCGCAAGTGCCGCGAAGCCCGTGACCAGGAAGCCCGCCGTGCCCAGGGACACCGAGGTGCCCTCCGCGATGGACGGGAGCAGCCCGATGGGCAGGGTCTCCGTGGTGACGAAGGAGAAGACCCCGAGGGCCAGTCCGACCACGGCCAGCCAGGCGCGCAGCGAGGAGCCCGGTGGGGCGGACTCGGACGTGCCGTCGGGTGCGGCGGCCGCGGGAATCGCGTCGGGCGCCCTCGACGGCGCCCTCGACGGTGTCGGCGTGGCGGTCGGCCCGGTGGCGGGATCGTCGCCTCCGGGCCGCTTGCTGCTCTGACGGGTCACGCTGGGGGACATCGTTGCTCCCGGGTTGATGGTCCGGCGGGGAATCGGCGGCGTTCTGTTCGCGGGCAGCCCGGCGACACGGAGAACATGCGCGAAATAGCGGAACCTGCCGCACGTAATTCGAAGGCCTAAAAGGTCCGCAGTACGCCGGAATGGTCCGGCACTGAATTATCGCGCGCCCGCACCCCGCGGAGGAAGTGCCTCCGGGTCATGGTGGTGGGACCACCAGCCACCGGCCGGTGCACGCCCCTACGCTGCCGGAACGCACGTGCCTGCCCGGCTGGTTGTCCCCGTGGTGGTGTTGGCGGCAACCGGATGATCTGGCCCCGGCAATTCCGTCTCGCCTCGGGTAGCTTTTCATCATCCGACGCCCTCGCGGCCATCATTCACTTTCTCGGTGCGTTCGGTTTGCGGCGCAAGTGGCAGCGCAAGCAGCAGCGCAACTCGCAGCACGATTCGCAGCGCACATCCCTCTTTCCTAAGGAGCAGAAACGTGTCGACGGACAGAATGCGTGTGACGGAGCACGAATCAGTGGGCACCGTGCCGCCGCCTGCCGCCGGCTCGGCGGTGCCGGGGCGTTCCCGGGCGACCCGCCTCGACACGCTGACCGGGTTGCGCTTCCCCGCGGCCTTCGTGGTGTTCCTGTACCACGCGTCGCTCCTGGCCTTCCTGGGCGTCCCCTGGCTGAGCAGCAGCTCGGCCGTCACCACCTACTACGACGCCGTCGCCCACGCCGGCGCGCTCGGCGTCACGTTCTTCTTCGTGCTCAGCGGGTTCGTACTGACCTGGTCGGCCCGGGACACCGACACCGCACCGCGCTTCTGGCGGCGCCGCTTCGTCAAGATCGTCCCCAACTACGTCCTGGTCTGGGCGCTGGCCATGCTGGTCTTCGCCGCCCCGCTGACGGACACGACGACCGGACTGCTCAACCTGTTCATGGTCCAGGTCTGGTACCCAGACTTCGCGGTCAACTTCGGGGTGAACCCCGCCGGCTGGTCCCTGGGTGTCGAGGCGGTCTTCTACCTCCTCTTCCCGGTCCTGCTCCACTGGACCAAGAAGATCCCGGCGCACCGGCTGAACCTCTGGGTCGTGGGCGTCGTCGCCGGGATCTTCGCGACACCCCTGCTGTCGACGCTGCTGGTCCCGGCCGGGGCGATGATGCCCACGGAACCCGACACGTCGATCAACCAGTACTTCTTCTCGTACATCCTGCCCCTGCCCCGGGTGCTGGACTTCGCCCTCGGCATCCTCGTGGCCCGCTCGGTCATGGCGGGGCGCTGGCGCAACATCGGCATGGTCTGGTCCGGCGTACTGCTCGCCGTCAGCTACGTGGTGGGCTACTTCACGCCGCCCATCTACTCGACGCGGGCGGTGTGCGTCATCCCCGCCGCCCTGCTCATCGCCGCCGGCGCCATCGCGGACGACGAGGGCAGGTTCACGCTCTTCCGCAACCGTGTGATGGTCTGGCTCGGCGACGTCTCGTTCGCCTTCTACCTGGTGCACTACACCGTGATGGTCGCCGTGTGGAAGCTGCTCGGCAGCACGTCGTACTCGGTTCCGGGAGCCGTCGGCCTGATGGTGCTGTGCATGGGCGTCGCGATCCTGGCCTCGTGGGCGCTGTACGCACTGATCGAGAGGCCGATCACCAGGCGCTGGTCGAATCCGAGGAAGAAGCCGGCGGCCGAGCGGCCCGCGGCCGCCGGGTCCCGGCCCGTCGCCGCCCAGGACCCGGGCGACAGGGTCGCCTCCCCCGTCGGCCCTTCCCCCGTCGGCTCCTCCCCCACTGCATGACCCCGCGCACGCGAACGAAGGGGGACCGCCTGCCCCGTCCGGCTCCGGCCGGGTGGGGCAGGCGGACCCCCTTCGTTCGCTTCGCGTTCCGCTTCCGTCAGAGGCCGGCTGCGGCGCGCAGGCCCGCGGCCGTGGAGACGTAGCCGAAGAGCGCGCCGCCGGGATCCAGGGCTGCCGATTCCGCGAGCCCGCCCAGATGGACGGGTACGAAGCCGGCGTCGTGCACCAGGGCCTCCGTCACCTGCCGGGCGTCCTGGCCGTCGGACGCGATGCCCATGCCCCAGAAGTGCGGCTGCTGCGTGCCGCGCGACCAGAGCAGTTCGTCCGGGAAGTGGGTGAAGGCGCGGGCGACGGAGCTGTCGGGCAGCCGCTCGGCGGCCCAGCTCCCCTGGGTGGTGTCCGGTCCGAGCAGCGAGACGAAGAGGCCGTTCTCCGAGACTCCGATCGGGCTGGTGGCGTCGATGACGGTCTTTCCGGCCAGCCGTCCCTCCAGCCGGTCCAGCAGGCCGTCGAGGGCCGGGTGCGGGACGGACAGCAGTACGACGTCGCTCGCCTCGACCGCGTCGGCGTACGTGGCGGCCCGCGCCCGGTCGCCCAGCGGCTCGACGAAGGAGGCGAGCCGGCCCGGGTCCCGTGAGCCGAACGTCACGCGGTGCCCGGCCGCCAGCCAGTGCCGGCCGAGCGGGCGGCCGATGTTTCCCGCACCCAGGATGCCGATGGTCAGGGGGATCGCGGACATCGCATATCCGGTCATCAGGAACTCCTCGCATTCTTCGGTGGGTTGTCGTCGGCCGGGCCGGGTCCGGGGGCGGACGTCCGGGCATGGCCGTGGGCCGCCGGTCACGTTGACCGGCGGCCGACAGAACAGCGGGTGGGTCTCAGTGCGCGACGACGTCGGGCCAGACCAGGGCGGTCGACCCCCAGGTCACGCCACCTCCGAAGGCGCTCATCAGGACGCGGTCGCCCGGTGTGACCTGTCCGCCGGCGACGGCGTCGGAGAGCGCCAGCGGGATGGAGGCGGCGGAGGTGTTGCCGACGCGGTCGAGGTTGACGACGACGCGCTCCCTGTCCATCCCGAGCTGGTCGGCAACGGCGTGCAGGATCCGTACGTTCGCCTGGTGGCCCACGAACCGGTCCACCGTCTCGGGGGCCCATCCGGCCCGGTCGAGCATCGCCTGGGAGGAGGCCGCCATACGGGTGACCGCGTGCCGGAACACCGGCTTGCCCTGCATGCTGAAGTACGCGTCGGCAGGGAGCGGTCCGGGCCCGCCGGGCGCGGCGGAGCGCTCCCGCGAGCCCCCGCCGGGAACGATGATGAGGTCCTTCAACGAGCCGTCGCTGCCGAGGTCGTGCCCCAGCAGCGCGCCCGGTTCGGCGGGGTCGCCGGCCCTCAGCACCACGGCGCCGGCGCCGTCACCGAAGATGACCGACGTGGTGCGGTCCTCCGGGTTGAGGATGGTGGAGTACGTCTCCGCGCCGATCACCAGCACGCGTTCGGCGATACCGGCGGCGATGGCACCCGCGGCGGACGCCAGCCCGTAGACGAATCCGCTGCACACGGCCGCGATGTCGTAGGCCGCCACGTTCCGAAGGCCCAGCCGGGAGGCGACGTCGGGAGCCGTCGCCGGGCACGGGTGGTCCGGAGTGGTCGTGGCGAGGACCACCAGGTCGACGTCGCCGGAGCCGGCCGACTTGAGCGCCCGCTCGCCCGCCGCCACGGCGAGGTCGCCCGTGGCGGTCCCGGGGTCGGCCCAGTGCCGCTGGGTGATGCCGGTCCTGGTGCGGATCCACTCGTCCGAGGTGTCGAGGGTCCGGGACAGCTCCTCATTGGTCACGACGCGGGGCGGGACGAACGTCCCGAGGCCGGTGAGGACCGCTGCCCGGCTCATGCCACCGCCTCGCCGGCTCGCCCGGCGCGCTGCGCGGAGGGTAAACGTCCGTGGGACAACACATAGGTCAAGGGGGCCTCCATAGTCGCCGGTGCGGGACGCCGCTACCGGGCACGGTGGAAAGGGCCGCACTCCGCTCGGGGCAGGCCGCCCGATGATTCTGCGGCGGTGTACGGAGCCCTTCCAGTGCGTGCCGGCGCTATGGGTACCGGTGGTGGTGGCAGCACCACCACCCTCCCGCCCGTCCTACTGCCAGGCCGACACGGGCCCGGCGATGCCCGGCGGCAGGTACACCAGGAGCCGGGTGCGGGCGGCGGCGTCCAGGTCCATGGTGAACAGCACGTAGGACAGACGCCCGTCCTCGGGGTGGTCCACTTCGACGGACGTCGGCACGGGCTCCTCGACCTCGTGGCGGGCCCACAGCTCGGCGAACAGAGGGTCCGCCTGCGAGAGTCGGTCCGCGATCCGCTCGTAGCGCGCGTCATCGGCGCCGTACGAGCTCTGGAGCCGGAACCGGGCGGTCATCTGACGTGCCACGAGCGGCCGGTCCGCGTACCGTTCACCGTGGGAGCCGGTGAACAGGCTGGTCAGGAAGTTGTCGTTGCCGTCGCGGCCCAGCCGCAGCACCTCGGCCGCCGGTTCGTTGACCGCGAGGACCTCCCAGTGGCGGTCGATCACGCACGCCGGCCCCGACAGCTGTGTGTCGACCATCCGTTGGAACAGTCCGGAGTCCGGGAGATCGGGATCCGACAGCGGCAGCGGGGGGTTGGCGTCCGCCAGCCGGTACAGGTGCACCCGTTCGAGTTCGCTGAGGCGCAGGGCCCGGCTGATCGCGTCGAGTATCCCGTCCGAGACCTTGATGGGGCGGCCCTGTTCCAGCCACGCGTACCACGAGGCGCTCACTCCGGCGAGGACCGCGACCTCTTCCCGGCGGAGCCCGACCCGGGCGCGCCTGGCGGCCGTCACCAGTCCGACGTCCTCGGGGGAGAGCCCTGCTCGGCGGCTCCGCAGGAAGTGCGCCAGCTGGCTGCGCTTCTTCTTCTTACCGTCGGTCCCTAAGGGCATGGCGTCCATACCGCCCGAAGGTAGGTCACGGCAACACCGGGTGTCAGCGGCAGGGATCACACGGCGAACGGTTTGGGACCCGGATGGCTGATACACGGGGTACCGGGAGTGCCCGTACCCGCACCCGCACCCGTTCAGTGCTCGACCATCCCGAGTGCGCGGCCCAACTCGGCGAAGAACAGGTCCTTGTGCTCCCGGTTGAAGAAGTGGCCGCCCGGGAGGGAGCGGAACGAGAAGCCGGCGCTGGTATGCATCCGCCACGCCGCCGCGTCCGCCTCGCGGACCAGCGGATCACCTTGGCCCAGCAGGGCGTGGACCGGGCAGGGCAGCGGACGGTGGCCCGCTGCCGGATGCCGGTACGTGGCGCACACGCGCAGGTCCTCGCGGAGCCGCTGCACGGCGGCCTTCATCCGGACCGGGTTCTCCCGCAGCAGGCGTCCGGCTCCACCCAGACCCAACAGCAGCTCTAGGGACGCTCTATCCGATAGCCCTACGGTCAGGTCGGGCGCAGCCTGGACATGCGGCGCGCGGTGGGCCCCGGCCACGAAACAGGCGGGCGGGCGCCGCCCCGCGGCGATGTGCCGCTGTGCCACGCCGTACGCGACCAGCGCTCCCATGCTGTGGCCGTAGAAGGCGTAAGGCTCGTCGAGGAAGGGGGTCAGCTGCCTTGTCACCTCTCGCACCAGGTCGTCCATCGTGCTGACGGCACCGGGGACGCCGGCTGCGGGCGCCGACCTGGGGGGCATGGACACCGGTACGACCTCCACGCCGCGACCGAGCCACTGCCCCCAGCCCGAGAAGGACCAGGCGCTGCCGCCCGCGTGATGGAAGCAGAACAGGCGCAGCCGGGTGGCCTCGTTCGTGGCCGGGATGCTCTCCGCCGTACCCGCAGCCGTGGCTGCCGGGATGTTCGCCGTTGTGTGGAACATGCCGTCAGTCTGACGCCGGATTCCGGCGGGAGGGAGTGTCTGTCGAACCGGGTGGTGCCACCACCTCCGGTGGGCCTGCCCGTCGGGCGCACCGGTCACCGAAGCAATCTTCAGAAGGAAAGAGGTCGATGCATGCAGACGACTGCATCCCCCCCGGTATCCGGACTCTTGCGGCGGACGAGGCTGCGGCATTTCCTGCGGGCCCGCAGGGAGCAGATCACACCGGAGGAAGTCGGGCTGGTGAACGTGGAGAGACGGCGCACTCCCGGGCTGCGTCGCGAGGAGGTCGCGGCTCTCGCCGGGGTCGGGGTGTCCTGGTACACCTGGCTGGAGCAGGGGCGGGACATCAACGTCTCCGAAGGGATCGTGAACGCCGTCAGCAACGCCCTGCGGCTCGGGGAGTCCGAGCGCACGTATTTCTACCGGCTGGCCGGCCACAATCCACCGCAGCCCGTGGAGGGCCACCGGTGGGACAGCGCGTACGCGCGGATGCATGCGCTCGTCGAAGGGTGGTCGCGCAATCCCGCTTACATCACCGACCGGTACGGGCGTATCGAACTGGCCAGCCGTTCGGCCCGCTCCCTGTTCCGCATCGACGCCCGCGGTGACAACTGCGTACTGAAGTTCTTCACCGAACCGTCCACGCGCGAGAAGTATCCGGAGGCCGACGAGGTGGGGCGCGGGCTGGTCGCCCAGTTCCGGGCGCAGTCGGCCCGTTTCCCGGAGGATCCGGAATTCGGCCGGATGGCGGAGCGGCTTTCCGAGCGCAGCCCGCGATTCGCCGCGCTGTGGGATTGTCACGAGGTCGTCGGCCCGAATCAGAGCAGGCGCAAGATCGCGCTCCCGCAGGCCGGGGTGCGGGTCTTCGACCGTGTGGTGATGAGCGTGCCGGAGTCTCCCGAATCGCTGCTGACCCTGTACGTCGCCCGGCCCACCAAGGAATCGGCCGAGCGGCCGCGTGAACTGATAGCCGCTCACGCCGAGGCCGCCTAGCCTTACCCTGGTTATCCGGTTCTCCGTGCCGGTGGTGTTCGCACCACCACGATCAGGAGACACTTCCTCTGCCCGTTCCCCGATCCCATGATGAATCCGTGGGACGCGGAGGAATGTGATCCGCTGAATTCACCAGCTCCGATCCCGCAACGCGAAAGTCGGCGTTCTCAGCGATTCACGGAGGAATCTCATGGATATTTCGGTCGTCAGCCGGGTGATCACGGTCCTGGGCGAACTGGAAGTGGAAACGGCGGACGTCACGCCGGACACCACGTTCGAGGCGATGGAGATCGACTCTCTGCTGCTGGAGGAACTGGCGCTGCGGCTGCAGAAGACCTTCGGCGTCGAGATCGAGATGGGTGAACTCGTCCCCGAGCAGACCGTCACGGAGGCCGCCGCGGTGATCGCGGCCAAGGACGTCGTCGTCGCCTGACGCATTCCGGATCACGGATCCCGGACCCCGGACCCCTGCCACTCCCCCACCCCCACTTCATTCATCCCCGCTTCATTCATCCCCACTTGTCGGAACCACGCGGCCGGCATCCCGCCGATCGTGCGGTCCGCCACGTTTCCGTCGAAAGGAATACCCACATGTCCTCCACCCTGCTCGTCCTCAATGAAGTCGCCGTGGCCCCCGGCCGCGAGGACCACGTCCTGGCCGAGTGGAGCAGGCTGAACCAGAAGGAGCCGGTGGCCGGCCGCGCGCTGTACCGCAGCGTGGACGACGGCAACATCCTGGAGATCACGCCGATCAAGGACCTCTCCGAGCTGGCCGGGCTGAACGCGGGCTGGAAGCAGCTCTGGGAGAGCGTCTCGCAGGACCTCGCCACGGACTTCCGCCGCCATCTCCTGGACTTCGTCGAGGCGCCCAAGGACGTGGCCGACGCGGTGCCCCGGACCCCGTACGTGCAGCTGCGCCACATCGAGGTGAAGCCCCGGGAGTACGCGGCGTACCGCGAGTGGCGGGAGAACACCATCTTCGACGTCGTCCGGCGCGCGGACCAGGTCACGGCGTTCCTCGCGTACCACTCGCTGCTCAGCTCGGAGCCGGGCGTGATGTTCGTGTCCGGGTTCGAGTGCGAGCCGGCGGAGTACCAGGCCGTGTTCACCTCGCCGGAGTACCAGGACATCGTCCAGCAGGCGGGCGACCGCTACATCGTCGGCGGCGAGAGCGGCCTGTACACGCGCATCTACCAGCGTGCCGATGTCTGAGAACGCCACTGCGGCCCGCCCGGCCGGGCTCGCGACCCCGAACGCCAGAGAGACCCACGAACTCGCCCTCACGACCCAGGGCCCGCTCTACCCCCCGAGCGAGGTCATGGACGGCGACGGCAACTTCGTGGTGGTGGGCGTGATCAACCGGCCCGCCCCGGCCGGAGCGGCCGCGCCCGAGTGGGGCGCGGCCGTGGTCTCGCCGGACAGCCCGGTGCCCGAGTTCGGCCGCCTCGCCCCGTACACGGTGCTGCGCGAACTGGACACCGACCCCGGCGGGGCGGACCGGGACCTCGTTCTCCACACCCTGCCGCTGCCCCTGCCGTGCAACAACTACCCGATGGTGTTCGCGCCGGAGCAGCTGCCCGACGCCGGCCGGGTGCAGCGGCCGAGTCACGCCTTTCACCAGGTCCCCATCCCGGACCTGCGCGCGGAGGACGGGCCCAAGATCGTCGAGCCGGTGACGTTCGGCCGGTGGATGCAGGCGAGCGGGACCCTGGAGGTCGGGGTCACCCCGGACGGCCGGTCCGGGACCTTCGACTTCGAGTTCTCCCGTCTCGTGCCCGACAGCGTCTACACGGTGATGTCGCTGCGGGCCCGTGACCTGGATCCGGCGGGCCCGACCCGGCCGGGCCCGCTCGGTGTGCCGAACGTGTTCGTCACGGATGCGGACGGCTCCGGCCGCTACCACGCCACGATGCCGGACCCGTTCCCGGACCCGGATCTTCCGGGTGCCAACCGGATCATCAACGTCGTCGTGCTGTGGATGAGCTACCAGCGCAGCTACGGCGGCGCCATCGGGGAGTTCGGCCTCGGCGGTGACATCCACGCCCATCTCAAGCTGCGCGGCCCGTCCTTCCAGGACCTGCGGACCACCGGGGCCGGGGCCCCACGGCCCTGACGGTGGCCGCCGCACCCGCGGCAACCACCGGGGCGGGCCGCCGGGCCGCCCCGGAAGACCAGACACGCAAGACCAGACAGACCCGGAGAGGTCCCATGCCCATCATCTCCGTCACCACCTGGGACGGCCAGGACGACGCCCAGTGCCAGGAACTCATGGAGGAGCTGACCCGGACCGTCAGGCGCGTCACCGGAGCGCCCCTCGACAAGATCACGGTCTACATCCAGGAGGTGCCGCGCAACCGCTGGGCGGAGGGGGGAGCCCTGGGCGACGACCCGAAGTTCCCGCAACTGAGCCGGCGCCTGACCGAATGACGTGACACCCACACCACCACCCGAACAGGAAAGGTCGAGAGTCATGCCCCATGAAACGTCCCGGGCCGCCGATGCCAAGCCGGGCACACTGTTCCTCGTGGGCGATGTGTTCGCCGAGTTCGCCCACAACGAAGGCGTGTTCACCGTCTCCCAGCTGGCCCGTCTGATCAAGAACGGCACGTTCCCGGACGGCGGCGCCGAGGCCCGCGTGAGCGTGGGGCAGGGCGTCTCCCTGTTCGACGTCCAGTTCGTACGCGACACCCTGGCCCGGCGCGGGCTCGCGGACCTGGTCGTCATCGACGACCAGGCGCTGCACACCCGCGCCGGGCGGGAGATCGCGCACAAACACCGTCCGGAGAACGTGCTGATCTCCCAGCCGCGTCCGGTCGGCGACGACTGGTACGAAGCGGACCTGCTGGTGGACGGCGACAACGAGGTGATGTCCGACCACCTCACCGGCCAGCACATGCAGGGCATGCTGGCCACGGAGGCCGGGCGGCAGATGTTCATCGCGGTGGCCGAGCAGTACTACCTGGCGCCCGAAGCGGTCGGCAGCAGCTACTTCGTCATCGACTCCTTCGCGACCCGGTACCGCAACTTCCTCTTCCCGCTCCCCGCGGTGGTGCGGTGCCGCGTGCTCGCCCACCGCTCCCCGCACCGCACCCGCACCACGTTCCACTGTGAGCTCTCCGTGAGCCAGAACGGGTCGGAGACCGCCGGCATGGACGTCCGGTTCACGGCCTTCGACACCCAGGTCTCCCACGCCAAGGAGACGAAGGCGGCGCAGCGTTCCCTGCAGGACGGTGTGGCGCTGGCGACGGCGGCGGCCGCCGCGGAGGCGGCGAACCCGGCGCGGGCGGAGGTCCGCACGTCATGACCGAGTACCTGTCGGGCGGGGACCGGCCGGCCCGGCCCACCATCGTCTTCAGTGATGTCGACGAGACGCTGATCGCGGTCAAGAGCATGTTCGACTTCCTCCACTACCAGCTGGTGCGCCGCCACGGCGTGGCCGGCGAGGAGGAGTACGAGCGGATCAAGGCGGTGATCCGCCGGCGCGTCGCCGACGGGGCGCCCCGCGAGGACGTCAACCGCTTCTACTACGGCCACTACGCCGGCGAGCCGGTGGAGACGATCGCGCGTCTGGCGGACGACTGGTTCACCGAACACACCGCGTCCACGCGGGGCTTCTGGATCGAATCCACCCGTCGGGCCCTGCGCGGGCACCGGGCGGCCGGCGCCTCCCTCGTCCTGGTCTCCGGCTCGTTCCCGCCCCTCCTGGAGCCGCTGGCCCGTGAGGTGGGGGCCGAAACGGTGCTCTGCACGCGCCCGCTGATCGCGAACGGCCGGTACACCGGCGCGGTGGACATCCCGGTCATCGGCGAGGGCAAGCGCGCCGCGGTGCTCGGCCACCTCGCCTCCCGGCCCGATGTCGACCCGCGGGACTGCCACGCGTACGGAGACCACGTGTCCGACCTGCCGATGCTGGAACTCGTGGGGCACCCCGTGGTCGTCGGCGACGACGACGAGCTGCGCACAGCCCTGGCGCGGCACTCCGAGTCGGTGTCCGCCCGATGAGCGGGCCCAGGTTCCACGTACTGCTGGGGCCCGACGGCGCTGGGAAGTCCTCGGTCATGCGCCGGCTCGTGCAGCGGCTGCCCGAGTGGCGGATGGTGTCGGCGGACAGCGCGTTCACCGCACCCGAGCACGCGCTGATCCCCCGGCTGCGGCAGGACGTGCACGACCATCTGCTGCCGGGCCTCGGCACCGCGTACTCCGTGGACTTCCTGGCCAGCGTGCTGCAGACGGCCGTGGTCCACCTCAGGGACCAGGTGCGCGAGGCGGACCCGCGGGTTCCGGTGCTCGTGGACTCCTACTACTACAAAATCCTGGCGAAGTGCCGGATGGCCGGCGTCCAGGACAGCCGGATGTACTCCTGGTGGCGTTCCTTCCCGCAGCCCAGCGGGGTGGTCTACCTCGACGTCTCGCCCGTGGCCGCCTGGCGCCGCAGGGGCGACGGGGCGCGGCTCAACGCCCTGGAGTACGACGGGGACGCCGGCGACCGGGCGGACTTCGAGCGCTACCAGAGGAACCTGCGGAAGCTGCTGCTGGAGGAGGTGCGGGAGTTGCCGGTGACGATGCTGCGCGAGCAGGCCGACGCCGACCGGGCGGCCGAGGCCGTACGGGGGGTGCTGTCCGCGTGAACGCCTCTTCCGTCTGGCACACCCCGGGCCACACCGGCCGCTACCGCGGGCGCGTGTTCGCGGCACGCGAGCGGCTGGCCGGCGAGCACGCCGACCTGCGCGACGCGCAGCAGCGCGTCCTGACCGATCTGGTGGGATTCAACGCCTCGACCACTTTCGGCAGGAAGCACGATTTCGGCCGCACGCTCACGATGGACGACTTCCGGTCGGCCGTCCCGGTGCGCGACTACTCCGACCACGCCCCCCTCATCGAGCGGACGGCCGCCGGGGAGCGGAACCTGCTGTCGGCCGACGCCCCCGCCGTCTACTTCACCAGCAGCGGCAGCACGGGAGCGCACAAGAAGGTGCCCGTCACCCCGCGCTTCATGAAGACGACGTTCATGCCGTTCTACTTCGCGGCGTGGGCCCCCCTGATCGAGCACTTCCCGGACGTGCTGGACCGGCCCGACGCCGTCCTCAACCTCAAGCACGATCCGCTGGGCGCCCCGCCCACCACCGCCGACGGCCGCCCGCACGTGGGCGCCAGCCAGGTGGACTTCGGCGCCCGGTTCGGCGAACCCCTCTCCGCGGAGCCCGGCACGGGTGCGCCCTGGGCCGCGCTCGCGGTGCCCACCGATCCGGGTGACCACCTGGAACGGGCGTACCTGCGGCTGCGGCTGGCCGTGCAGAGCGACGTGCGCTGCCTGATCGGCATCAATCCGGCGATGATCGCCGCCGTGCCGTACCAGCTGAACCTGTGGTGGCCGCGGATCGTGAAGGAGGTGCGCGACGGCACCCTCGGCGGCCTGCCCCACCGCGACCCGGACCCCGGGCGCGCCGCCGAACTGGAACAGCTCGCGGAGTACTTCGGCACCGTGCGCCCGGCGCACGTGTGGCCCCGCATGCGGGCGCTGTTCTGCTGGACGACCGGAGTGGCGTCGCTGTACCTGCCCGCGCTGCGGGAGGAGTTCGGCTCCGGCGTCACCGTGCTGCCGGCGCCGGTGGCCGCCTCCGAGGGCCCGGTCGGCGTGGCGCTGGACCGGCACGCCTCGGCGGGCAGCCTCGTCGCCTCGGCCTCGGTGTACGAGTTCGTGCCCGCCGATCAGGATCTCGCCCCCGACAGCGCCACCCTGCTGCCGCACGAGCTCGAAGCCGGCCACGACTACCACGTGATCTTCAGCCACGTCGGCGGGCTGTACCGGTACGCGGTCGGCGACGTGGTCCGGGTCGTGGACACGGCCGGCGGGGTGCCCCGGGTGGAGTACGCGGGCCGCGGCGGCCGCTCCGACGCGGTGGGCGAGCGGCTGCGTGACGCGGAGGTGGTCAGGGCCCTGCACACGGCCCTGGGCGCCGGCGGACTCGGGCTGCACAACGTGGCGTGCCGGGTGGAGCCGGCGGCGGACGACACCGCGCACTACGTCTTCGCGATCGCTCCCCGCTCCTCCTGGCACGAGCGGGAGACCGCCCGTTTCACCGCCGCCCTGGACTGTTCCCTGGCGGCGGAGTCCGCCGGGTACGCGAAGGCCCGGGCGGCCGGCCTGCTGGGGGGCCCGGCCGTGCGCCTGCTGGACGCGGAGGCGTTCGCCCGGGACTGGAACGAGGCGGTCGGCACGGGCATCCGCCCGACCCAGGTCAAGGACCGCCTCTTCCGGCAGGACGCCGCTCTCTGGGACCGCCTGACCGCGCCGCAGCGCGCCTGACCGCAGCGCCCGACCGCGACACGGGGCCGCTGACCGCCCCGCCGGCACACGTCTGCCGTCCGACGTCCGACACCCGCACCCGTCCCCCCGCGACAAGGAGCCCTGCATGCCCGTGCTCAACCCCGTCGAACGGACCGCCCTGCTCACCGCGGCCCTGCGGGCCGCCGAGACCCGCCGCGAGGACCGGCTGTACGAGGACCCGTACGCCGCCGGACTGGTCGCAGAGACGGGTCCGGAGCTGCTGGCCGAGATCCGGGCCGCCACGTTCCCGCCGGACCGGCCGCGGACCCTGCCCAGCACTCCGGACTACAACGCCATCCGCACCCGGTTCTTCGACGACCTGCTGCAGGAGGCGGCCCAGGATCCGGGGACGAGCCAGCTCGTGCTGGCCCCGGCGGGCATGGACTCGCGCGCCTACCGGCTCCGGTGGCCCGGGCACATCCGCTGCTTCGAGGTCGACCGGCCGGCCGTGCTCGACTTCAAGGCCGAGCGGCTGCGGGGCGCCCGCCCCCGGGTCGACCACCGCACCGTCGCCGTCGACCTCACCGCCGACGACTGGGAGGACCGCCTCGTCGCGTCCGGCTACGACCCCGCCGTCCCCTCGGTGTGGCTGCTGGAGGGGCTGCTCTACTACATACCCGAGGCCGACGCGCACCGGATGCTGGAGCGGGTCGCCGCCCTCTCCGCGCCCGGCAGCCGGATCGCCGCCGACATCGTCAACCGGGCCGCCCTGGACCTTCCGCACATGCGGGGCCTGCTCGACGTCTTCGCGGGCTGGGGGTGCCCCTGGGTGTTCGGCACCGACGAGCCGGAGGCCCTGTTCGAGCGGTACGGGTTCGACGTACGCGCCGTCCAGCCGGGCGAGCCCGACGCCGACTACGGGCGGTGGCCCGACCCGGTGCCGCCGCGCGGGGTGAAGGACGTACGGCGGGTGTTCTTCGTCCACGGCAGGCGTCGCTGACCATGACGAGCACCGTGATCGCGGGGGGCGGCATCGCCGGCCTCGCCATGGCCCTGGCGCTCGGCGGGCGCGGCCACCGGGTGCGGGTGCTGGAAAGGAGCGCGCCCCCGCCGGACGGGCCGGTCGTCACCTGTGCGGAGCTGTGGCAGCGGCCCGGGGTTCCCCAGGCCCTCCACGACCACATCCTGAACGCACTCGGCGTACGGATGCTGCGCCGCCGCGCTCCGGCCGTCCTCGACGCGGTGCTGGCGGAAGGGGCCCGGCTCGTCGACCTCACCGCCGCGGCACCCCGTGCCGCCGATGCCGCCCGGGATCCGGGCGACGACGACCTCGTCACGCTGCTCGTGCGCCGTCCCGTACTGGACCTCGTGCTGTACCGGGCCGCGCTGGCCCTGCCGGGCGTGACCATCAGCCACCGCACGACGGTCGCGGGCCTGCTGCGGGCCCCGTCCGGGCCGACGGGACACCGGGTGGCGGGAGTCGTCACGGACGGCGGCGAGAAGATTCCCGCCGACGTGGTGGTCGACGCGTCCGGCCGCAGGTCCGCGTCCCGGGCCTGGCTCGCCTCGGCACGCCTTCCGGTGCCGGACGACCTGACCGGCCCGAGCCGGCTGCACGCCTTCGGCCGCTTCTACCGGCTGCGCGACCCCGACGGCCCGCCGCCGGGCCCGCTCAACCGGGGCAACGCGGCCGGGGGCATCTGGGGCCACTACTCGGCCGTGCTGCACCCTGCGGACAACGACGTCTTCGCCATCACCCTCGGCGCGCTGCCCGGCGACCGCACGACGGCGGCCCTGCGCACGTCCGGGGCGTTCACCGCCGCCTGCCGCGTCTCGCCGTTCCTGGGCGCCTGGGTCGACGAGGACGCGGCGCAGCCGCTCGGCCCGGTACGGACCGTCGCCATGCCGCCGAACATCCTGCGCGGCGGCGCCGCGACGGACCTGCGGCGCCCGGTCGCCGGACTCCTCCGGGCCGGGGACGCCGCCTGCGTCACCGATCCGATGTTCGGCCGCGGCATGTCCCTGGCTCTCGCGCACGCCTTCCTGCTCGCAGACCTGATCGAGGAACACCCGGCGGCGGACGACCGGTTGGGGCCGGCGGCCGCGGACCTCGCCGACCGCGTGCTGCGCCCCTGGTACGAGCAGGGGGTGCACGACTCCTGGTCGCGTGCCGAACGGTGGCGGGCCGAGACGGGGGCGCCCCCGGCCCCCCGGCCCGGCGGCACGCCCGAACCGGCCGTGCCCGGGAGCGTCTGCGCGGCCGCGCTGGCCGCGGCGGCCACCGACCGCACCGTATGGCGGGGGATCACCCGCATCCAGACGAGCCTGAGCACTCCTGCGGAGGTCTTCGCCGACGCGGGGTTCCTGGCCCGCGTACGGTCCGCGCCCGTCGCCTCCGGGCAGCCCGGGCAGTCCGGCCCCCGGCCGCCGACCCCCGCCGAACTCCGGCACGCCATCGCCGCCCGGAAGGAGGGATGAAGGTGCCGCCCCGCAAGAACGTCCTGCTGGCGCCGGTCACGGTCACCCCCACCAAACCGCTGACCCCCAGCCACCTCAAGGGTCTGCTGTGGACCGACGTGATGTTCCGGGCCACCGCGCCGCTCGCCGCGGTGACCTACCGCTACAGCCACACCACCTATCACGTCACCGAGCAGACGGTCGGCTTCTGGGAGTACCTCGACCGCACCCACGGCGAGACCGACTACACACAGCTCTCCGAGGAGGACATCGGAGAGCTCTACGTCCGCCACCGGGCCGAGGAACGGCCCCGGGGCGCCGACGTCCTGCGGCCCTACCGGGACGCCGTCGAGCACAGCGGCTGGGTCCATCCCGCGAGCGAGCGGATGCTGCGGCTGTGGGCCGGGCACTACGAGCGGCTGGGCATGCACGACCCGGGCCTGCGGGAACACCAGCCGCCGGGCCTCGGGCTGGAGGAGATGCTCGACCGGCTCGCCGCGTCCGGCCTGGTGCTCGACCAGCGGCACTGCGGAGGCCCCGTCTACCTGGACCTCACCCGGTACGGAATGCCGCTGCGCCGGATCGTCACGGCGGACGGCCGTCCCAACTACCTCGCCTGCGCCCTGCGTGAACTGCTGCCGCTCGCACCCTGGTACGACGAGGTCGTCCTGCTGTACGACCGCGAACTCGACGCGGACTACCAGCTGCTGAACCGGGTGCTGACCAGGCTGGGGCCGACCGTGCGC
The DNA here is from genome assembly GCF_040302565.1 of Streptomyces sp. NPDC097981. Lineage (NCBI taxonomy): Bacteria > Bacillati > Actinomycetota > Actinomycetes > Kitasatosporales > Streptomycetaceae > Streptomyces > Streptomyces sp. NPDC097981. The sequence goes on along the minus strand of NZ_JBEORW010000003.1, from coordinate 304,638 downwards.
CGGGTGCCGATCGGCCGGGTGCCCATCGACGGCAAGATCACCTCGGCCCGGCACGGCGGCTGGCGCGGCCACACGGCCGGCGCGCTGCTACGGGCCGCGGCCGAGGCGTGCGACGGCGACGGCGACGCCACCGGGGCGCTCCGGCTCGGCATGCGCCTGTACTTCATCGCCACCCTCGGCCCGGGGCAGCAGCAGTCGTTCCGCCATGACCTGCTGCGGCACTGCCTGACGGTGGCCGCCCGGCTCCTGAGCCGCTCCGGGGCCGCCGCCGCGACCGGCACGGCCACCGGTGCGGGCGATCTGGCCGACGCGCTCGACCGGCACCGGCGGGGCCATGCGTACGTCGATCCCTACCGGCTGGCCTGCTCTCTCCTGGGCAAGGGCCGGCCCGCCCCTGATCCCGGACTCCTGAAGGCGGTGTTCCTGTGACCGGTTCCCTCCACCCCGTGCCGGCCGCGGCCCTCGCGCCGCCGGCGCCCTCCCCGCTGTCCTCGGCGGTCCTGCTCAAATCGGCTGCGGACCGGCTGCGGTCGGCCCGCCCGGAACTGGCGGGACGTCTCGACCTGTCCAGCACGCAGGCCCTGCGGGCCGTCCGGGACGGGTTCCACGGTCTCCGCGACGCCGACGGCGACGAGGTGCTGGCCGTGGTCGTCATCGGGCGGCTCGACCTGCCCCGGTGGGTGCGCGAGACGTGCGCCTTCGCCCTCGCCCTGGCACCCGGGGCGCGGGACACATGGCGGCGCGCCTTCACCCGTACCGTCTACCTGGCCGGGAACCCGGCCAACCTCCGCGAGAGGTTCGCCTTCGACCACGTCGCCGGCGACAACTCGGTCGCCTGGGCCGGGCCCGCGCCCGGCGCTGCGACGGCCACGCTGCGCCGGCTGCTCAAGGCCTTCGAGGCCTCGCACGAGCTGACCGCCCGGCCGCCGGCCTGCGTGACGGTGCCCGGCCGTGCGGGAGCCCGGCCCCCGGTCCGCCGCGACCTGTACATCGCCACCGCCAAGGTGACCGTCACCGACGCGCTCGTACACGTCAACCACCTTCTCGCCGAGGCCGTCCTGGACGGGCTGATCGGCCCCGGAGACCGCTTGACGCTGCGGTTCGTGCCGCGCCTGACGGGCCTGGGCGCGCAGCTCGCCATGCTGCGCGTCGACACCGATGTCCACCGCCCGGACGAACTCCAGGCATACGCCGGACTGACCACGGAGGTCTGAAATGCCATCGCCCCACACCCGTACGAGCCGCGGCGCCGCGGGCACCGCGCTGCGCCCCGTCCGCCTGGGCGTCCACGGCTCCACGCATCTGGCGTCCTGCCTGGTGGCCGCGGCCGGGCACCCGCATGCGTCGGTGGAGTACGTCCCCTACGAGGTCACCGAGCCGTTCGGGCCGCTGCGCGCCGGCCGCATGGACATCATGGTCGTCAAGTACGACCCGCTGGAGCCGGACATCGCCGTGAGCCGCCCCGTCGGCTTCGACGGGCGGGCCGTGCTCGTGGGAGCCCACCACCCCCTGGCCGGCCGCGCCACGGTGTCGGTCGAGGAGGTCGCGGAGTACGAGGGCTTCCGGTGCCCCGGTGACTTCCCGGCCCGGGTCTGGGACTTGGTGGTGCCCCCGCGGACCCCCCGGGGCCGTGCCATTCGCCGAGTCCACGCCATGACGACGCTCACCGCGATGGCGGACCTGCTCGGGAGCACCTCCGCGATGCACCTGTCCTTCCAGTCCCTGGACGCGGTGGTTCCACCGGACATCAAGGTCGTACCGGTGCACGACCTACCGCCGTCGCCCGTGGCCTTCGCCTGGCTGCGCGGCACCGAACCGCCCGCGCACGTACGGCAGTTGGTCTCCGACGCGGAACGGGCGGCGCAGCGGTGAGCGCCGTACGGCACGACGCGGCGGCCGGGCCGGGGCCCGCGGAGCCGGGGCGGGCGGAGCCCGGGGCGGACCCGGGCGGGGACCGCCTCCCCGTCGTCCTCCTCCACGCCCTGCCCCTCGACTCGTCCATGTGGGACGGGACGGCCCGGGGGCTGCGCGCCCTGGGCCACCGCGTCCTCACCCCCGACCAGAGGGGTTTCGGGGCCGCCGCACCGCCGGCGGACCGCTCTCCCTCGCTCGATCTCGTGGCCGACGACCTGGCCCGGGAACTCGACCGGCAGGGCATCGACTCCGTCGCGCTCGCAGGCTGCTCCATGGGCGGCTACGTGGCGATGGCGTTCCTGCGCCGCCATCCGCACCGCGTCCGCGCGCTGGCCCTGCTGGCGGCCAGGGGCACGGCCGACACCGCGGAGACGGCCGGGCAGCGCAGGCGGTTCGCGGACGCCGTCCTCGACGAGTCCGCGCGCGCCCGGATCGTGGCGGCGACCACGCCGTCCCTGCTGGGGGCAACCGCCCGCGCCCGGCAGCCGCGCCTGCTGGAACGGGTGAGCGGCCTGGCGCTGGCGGCCCGGCCGCAGTCCGTCGCCTGGGCCCAGCGGGCCATCGCGGCGCGTACGGACTCCACGGCCGTCCTGCGTGCGGCCGACGTGCCCGCCGTGGTCGTCATCGGTGTCGAGGACGAGCTCGTCTCCCTCGACGAGGCCTGCCGGACGGCCGCGGCGCTGCCGCGCGGCCGGCTCGTCGCCCTTCCCGGTGTCGGCCACCTCGCTCCGCTGGAGGCTCCGGAGGCGACCCTGGAGATCCTCGCGGACCTGCTCGCCCACGCGCAGACCGCCGGGACGGCGGCATGCTGACGGCGGACCACGCGGCGTGGGGGTACACGACGTCCACCGGACTGGCCTTCACCCACGAGGAGATCGTGGATCCGCACTTCGAGGCCTGCGCCGCTTACTACCTGGACGCCTTGGACGGCGTCGGCATCCGGCCCGGGTGGCACGTGCTGGACGCGGGCTGCGGCAGCGGTGCGTTCCTGCCCCGGATCGCGGAACTCGTCGGCCCCGAGGGCCGGATCTCGGCCCTCGACCTGGCCGGGGAGAACGCGCAGCGCGCGGCGGAGCGGATGCACGGCCACCCCGTACGCGCGCGGCTGGAGGTGCGCCGGGGCAGCATTCTCGACCTGCCGTACGCGGACGGCACGTTCGACGCGGTCTGGTGCGCGAACACGACGCAGTACCTCGACGACGGGGAACTGGCACGCGCCCTGGCGGAACTGCGCCGGGTCACCAGGCCCGGCGGGCTCGTCGCAGTCAAGGACGTGGACGGTTCGCTGAGCACCGTCAGCCCGGCGGACCCCTTCCTGATCACCGACTTCTTCCGCGAGTGCGCCAAATCCCCCGGCTACGCCCGCCAACTGCTCAGGGGCCGTGACCTGTACCGCCTGCTGCGTGCGGCGGGGCTGACGGCGGTACGCCGGCGCACGGTCCTCATGGAGCACCACGCCCCCCTGCCCCCGCCCGCCCTGCGGTTCTACGCGCACGCGTGCGCGCGGTTCGCCCGGCAGGCGGTGGCCGAGGGCGTCCCGGGGAACTGGGCCCCCTTCCTCGACCCCGACGATCCGGCCAACCCATTGCGCGACCCGGACGGATACATCAGCGAGGGCAACGTCATCGCGATCGGCACGGTGCCCGCGGGCCCCTGCCCCCCTACTTCCGAATCGATGGATTGAGACACCGTGAACACATCACGCACGACAGCCGAGATGACCCGCCGCGCCACGCTGACCGGGGGCGCCCTCGTCGGCATCGGCCTCGCCGAGGGGTTGCTGGCCTCGACACCGGTGGCGGCCGCTCCGGCTGCGGCCGGCGAGAACGCCCGCTACGAACGGGGACTGGCCGTCCTGCACGAGACCTCGGGCGATCGCGGCGCGGCCGTGGTCGATTCGCTGAAGGACATCGCCCCGGACCTCGGCCGCTTCGTCGTCGAGTTCGCCTACGGCGACGTCTACTCCCGGCCGGGGCTCGATCTGCGCGAGCGGGAACTGTCGACGGTCGCGGCGCTGGCCGCCCAGGGGGACACCGCACCGCAGCTGAACTTCCACATCGACGCGGCACTGCACGTCGGAGTGCGCCCCGAAGAGGTCATCGAGGCCCTGATCCACATCGTCCCGTTCACGGGATTCCCCCGGGCGCTCAACGCGGTCGGTGTCGCCCGGACCGTCTTCGCCGACCGGGGCGTCACCTTCGAACCGCCCGTCATGAACGATCAGCGCGACCGCTACATACGCGGGACCGAGAGGCTCGTGGAGATCGACGGCCACCACGGCCTGGAGGTCATCGAGTCGCTCAAGGACATCGCCCCGGACCTCGGCCGGTTCATCGTCGAGTTCACCTTCGGCGACGTCTACCACCGCCCGTGGCTGACGCCGAGGCGGCGCCAGCTCGTCACCGTCGCCGCGCTGACCGCCTTCGGCGACACCGCTCCCCAGCTGCGGGTCCACATCGGCGCCGCGCTGAACGTCGGCCTGACCCCGGCGCAGGTCGTGGAGACGCTGATCCACGTGGTGCCGTACGCCGGATTCCCGCGGGTGCTCAATGCCGTCGCGGTGGCCCGGAACGTGTTCGAGGCGCGGCACACGCCGGTTCTGTAGGACGGACCCCGCCGCCCCGGCGTCCGTGCGTGCACCACCCCGCCACCGAAAGGAATCCGGTCACCATGGGACCGTACGTCACGGCAGACCTCGGGGCGCTCGGCGAGGAGTTCACCAGGAACCCGTACCCGGTCTACGCCGCACTCCGCGCCCGGGGCCCGGTGCACCGGGTCCGGGTGCCCGAGGGCGCGGAGGCCTGGCTCGTGGTCGGCCACGACGCCTGCCGGGCCGCCCTCACCGACCCCACCCTGTCCAAGTCCTGGAAGGACGCCTCACCTGCGCTGCCACTGGCCAGGCTCTCCGCGGGCGAGAACCTGCTGAGCTCGAACCCGCCGGACCACACGCGGCTGCGGGGGCTCGTGGCCAGGGAGTTCACGGCGCGCCGCGTCGAGGCGCTCGCCCCGCGCGTACGGGCCCTGACCGGGGAACTCCTCGACGCCATGCTCGCCCGGCCCGCCGGGGAGGCCGACCTCGTCGAGGCCCTCGCGTTCCCCCTGGCCATGGGCGTCATCTGTGAGCTCCTCGGCGTGCCCTCCCTCGACCGCGCCGCCTTCCGCGACTGGGCCGAACAGGCGCTGAGCAGCGCGGACCGTGACACCCGGACCGCCGCCACGGCCGCGATGACGCACTACCTCGCCGGCCTGGTGGACGACATGCGCAGCCGGCCCCGCGACGACCTGATGAGCGCCCTCATCCGCACCACCGACGAGGACGGCGGCCGGCTCTCCCCCGACGAACTCATCGGCATGGCCTGGCTGCTGCTCGTCACCGGCTTCGAAACCACCGTCCATCTCATCGCCGGGGGAGTCCTCGCGCTGCTGCGGCACCCCGACCAGCTCGCCGCACTGCGCGCCGACCCCTCGCTCATCGACAACGCCGTGGAGGAGATGCTGCGCTACGAGGGGCCCGTCGAGACCACCACCTACCGCTTCACCACCGAACCCGCCGAGATCGCCGGTGTGCCCGTGCCCGGGGGCGGCGAGCTGGTGCTGGTCGCGCTCGCCGACGCCGACCGGGACCCCGCGCGCTTCCCCGATCCGGACCGCTTCGACATCCGCCGCGCGGCGGGCGGCCACATCGCGTTCGGCCACGGCATCCACCACTGCCTGGGCGCCCCTCTGGCCCGCCTCCAGGCCCGTACGGCCGTCACCGCGCTGCTGGACCGCTGTCCCGCACTGTCCCTGAACGCCGGCCCCGCCGCTCTCGCCTGGCGCTCGGGCCTCCTCATCCGGGGCCCCCGGGAGCTCCCCGTCCGCTGGCTTCCCCGGACCTGAGGGTTCCGGGCCAGGTCCGAACCTTCCGGCACGGACCTCGCGAAGCGGGCTGCACGCCCGACCCCGGCGGTGCCCGCGGCACCACGCGATGTGAAATCTTCACCTCGCGGTGGTGACAGGGGCACTGTCCTGTGATCACCGGATCCTCGCAGAATCGTCAGTGAACGGAACGAACCCGCGCCACGACGACGCAGAGGGAATCCCACCGCCATGACCAGAAATTCGGCCACCACCCGCATCAGCTCCGCCGCCGGATCCGCCCCGGTGCCCGCCCGCCCCTCGCGGCCGGGCCTGGTGATCGAGAACCTCGACGCCCTGCCCGACACCCCGTACGCCCTGTTCACCGTCTGCAGCCTGACGCAGGTCACCGGCCCGGCGACGCCGGTCGCCGGGCGGACGGGAGCGTGAGCGCTGCGCGGCACGACCGGCCGTCGGCTCCGCCGGCGGCCGGGGACGCACTGGTGCGTTTCAAGTCCCATCTGCGGCCGACGGTCGTACCCGGCGACGCCGCCTACCTGGTGTCCCGGCGGGGGGTGACCGCCCTGAGCGGAAGCGAGGCGGAGGTCCTCGTACCGCTGCTCGACGGGACCCGTACCGCCGGGGCGGTCCGGCAGGAGGCCGCGCGGGTCCTGGGCGCCGAGGACGCCGACGCGGCGCTCCTCTCCCTGGCCGCCGCCGGGCTGATCCGCTCCGCCGCCCCGGCGGCCGGGCCCGCGGCCGACGGGGCGCCGGCGCCCCACGGCGCCGAGGCCGAGGCGTACTGGGACCTGGCCGGGCTGGACGGCGGCCGGGCCGCCGCCGCCCTGGCCCGGGCCTCCGTCGCGATCGAGGCGCTCCCCGGCCTGGACCCGGCGCCGGTGGCCGAAGCCTGCCGGGCGTCCGGTGTCCCGGTCACCGGGGACCCCGCCGCGGCCGACCTGGTCCTCGTCCTGTGCGACGACTACCTCTCCCCGGCACTGGCCGCCGCGGACACCGCCCACCGCGCCGCCGACAGGCCGTGGCTGCCGGTCAAACTGTGCGGGACGGACCCCTGGGTGGGCCCGTTCTTCCAGCCCGGCTCCGGACCCTGCTGGCACTGCCTGGCCGTGCGGCTGCGCGGACACCGCCACTCCGAGGTGCCGGTGCGGCAGGCACTCGGCCTGGACGGCCCCGTACCGCGGCCGCCCGCCGGGCTGGCGGCCGGGACGGCGCTCGCGGTCAACCTCGCCGTCCTGGAGGCCGCGAAGTGGCTGGCCGGGCTGCGCCGTCCGGAACAGGGGCACATCCACACCTTCGACACGCTGCGGCTGCGCACCGCCAGCCACCCGGTGAGCCGCCTCCCGCAGTGCGCGGGCTGCGGGGACCCCGGTCTGGTGGCCCGCCGGGTCGGGGCCCCCTTCGTCCCCGTGTCGCGGCCCAAGACCGCGGCGACCGGGGGCGGGGACCGCGCCCTGACCGCGGCGCAGATGCTGTCGGCGTACGGGCACCTGGTGGATCCGGTGACCGGGGTGGTCAAGGAGATCCGGCAGGCGTCCGGCGCCCCGGACTTCGTCCACGCCTACACCTCCGGGCACAACCTGGCCATGGAGCCGGCGTCCTTCGCCGGCCTCCGCTCCGGCCTGCGCGCCCTCAGCGGCGGAAAGGGCCGCACCGACGAGGAGGCGCGCACCAGCGCGCTGTGCGAGGCGGTCGAGCGCTACAGCGGTACGCGGCACGGCGACGAGCCGGTGGTCCGCGACTCCCTGCGCGGGCTGGGCAAGGCCGCCGTGCACCCCAACGACTGCCAGCTCTACAGCCTCCGCCAGTATGCGGAGCGGGAGCACTGGAACGCCCGGCACTCGCGGTTCCACCACGTCTGCGCGCCGTTCGACGAGACCCGCCCCACCGACTGGACCCCGGTGTGGTCGCTCACCGAGGGCGTCCAGCGGCTGCTTCCCACCTCGATGCTGTACTTCGCCCAGCCCGGAGTCCGCGCGCCGGCTCCGGGAGCTCCCGGGGCTCCGGCGGGTTCCGCGTGGGACGACCCGTGGGCCGACTCCAACGGCAACGCGGCGGGCAGCAGTCCCGAGGACGCGGTCGTACAGGGCTTCCTGGAGCTGGTGGAGCGGGACGCGGTGGCCCTGTGGTGGTACAACCGCACCCGTCAGCCCGGGGTGGACCTGGCGGCCTTCGAAGACGCCTGGACCGAGCGGGTCCGCCACGGACTGCGGCGGATGAACCGGCAGGTGTGGGCGCTCGACCTCACCTCGGACCTGGGGATCCCGGTCTTCGCGGCGCTGTCCCGGCGCACCGACAAGCCCGCCGAGGACGTGCTCTTCGGCTTCGGCGCGCACTTCGACCCCCGGGTGGCGCTGTGCCGGGCGCTGTCGGAGATGGGTCAGCTGCTGCCCGCGGTCGGCGACGTACGGCCGGACGGCACGGGATATCGGATCACCGACCCGGAGCCCCTGTCCTGGTGGCAGGGGGCGACCGTCGCCAACCAGCCATATCTGGCGGCCGATCCGGCAGTGGCGCCCCGGACCCCTTCCCACTGGCCGGCGGTCCGCAACGCGGATCTGCTCGACGACGTCCACGTGATCACGGAGTTGGTCCGGTCCAAGGGGATGGACCTGCTGGTCCTGGACCAGAGCCGACCTGACCTCAAGCTTCCCGTGACGAAAGTGGTCGTACCGGGACTGCGGCACTTCTGGGCGAGGTTCGGGCCCGGCCGGCTCTTCGACGTCCCCGTGAGTCTTGGACGGCTGGCCGAACCCACGCCGTACGGCCAGCTCAACCCCATTCCGCTGTTCGTGTGACCGATCGAATCACGCCCTGCGCCCACACCCCTCGCCTATGCTCACACCTGGCATGTAACACAGAAACACCAAAGGGGGATTGACATGCCTGGCCGCCTCAAGTCCTCGGATGGACCGTCGGAGGCGGTCCTGGTCGAGGGGATTCTGCGACGTAGCCGGGACTTACCCGCGCCCCGCATGGCCCAGGTCATCCTGATCGCCGCGCTCCTCTGCTATGTCGGCATCACCGCCCTCAACGTCCTCAGCGCCGGGGTCGAAGGCCCCGCCCTGGCGGCCGCCCTCGGCTGCCTGGGCGCCGTCTTCGCCCTCCAGCTCCTGCACTCCCGGACGAGCACGCAGCACGTCCCGGCCGGCCGCCGGGCGCTGACCCTGGGGGCCCAGGCCGCGTTCACCTACCTGCCGCTCGTCGCGCTGAAATCGCAGTGGGGCGCCATGGCGGGCTTCCTGGCCGGCTCCCTGCTGCTGCTCCTGCCCCCGCGCCTGGGCTGGATCCTGTACGGCTTCGTGGGCATCAGCATGCTGGTGCCCCCGTTGCTGGAGGGGCGGCCCGTGCTCGACAGCATCTACCTCGTCCAGACCACCCTGCTGACCGGGCTGGTCACCTTCGGGCTGACACGGCTGTCGGAACTGGTCCGGGTCCTGCACGAGAGCCGCGGCGAACTCACCCGCGCCGCGGTCACCCGCGAACGCCTCCGCTTCGCCCGCGACTTGCACGACCTGCTGGGGTACAGCCTGTCCGCGATCCAGCTGAAGGGCGAACTCATCCACCGCCTGATCCCGGCCCATCCGGCCAGGGCCATGGGCGAGATCGAAGACGTGCTGGCCATCTCCCGCCAGTCGCTGGCCGACGTACGGCGGGTGGCGAGCGGATACCGGGACATGTCGCTGGAGGAGGAGATCGCCTCGGCCCGGTCGGTCCTGGGCGCCGCCGAGGTCGAGGCGGTGACCGACATCCGCATGGGCGAGGTCAGTTCTCCGGTGGACACGGTGCTGGCCACCGTGCTGAGGGAGGCCGTCACCAACGTGCTCCGCCACAGCCGGGCCGCGCACTGCGAGATCACCGCCGTCGAGGAGGACGGCCTGATGACCCTGTCGGTCACCAACGACGGCGTCACCGAGGGGTACCGCGACAGCTCGCCGCACAGTGGCAGCGGCCTGGGAAACCTGGGGCTGCGCGTGCGGGCGGTCGGTGGGGAGTTGGAGGTCGACAGGGGTCCCGGCAATGTGTTCCGCCTGGTCGCGCGGGTTCCGGCCCACGGGGACGTCGACCCCGGTCTCGACGAATCGGCGGAGGGTGAGCGAACGTGGCTCGTCGCCTGACTCCGGTGGGCGCGCCACGCCGTCCGGCCGCCGGATCCGGGCAGGTTGATATCATCGGAACACCAAGATCGACCGCGCGGACGGGGGGCTCGCCACGGTGATCAGGATCCTGTTGGCCGAAGACATGAACATGGTCCGTGGTGCGCTCGTCGCCCTGCTCGACCTGGAGGACGACCTGGAGGTCGTCAGCGAGCTGGAGCGCGGCGACCAGATCCTGGCCGCCGCCCTCGACGTCCGGCCGGACATCGCGGTCATCGACATAGACCTCCCCGGGCTCGACGGACTGAGCGCCGCCGTGCAGATCCACGAGCACCTTCCCGAGTGCCGGACGCTGATGCTCACGAGCCTCGGCCGTCCCGGCACCCTGCGCAGGGCCCTGGCGGCCCAGGTCTCCGGCTACCTCCTCAAGGACGACTCCCCCAAGGAACTGGCCAGCGCCATCCGCCGGGTGGTGGCCGGCCAGCGGGTCATCGACTCCAAACTGGCCGTGGCCGCGTGGAACGGCCTGGAGAGCCCCCTGACCGACCGGGAGACCGAGGTGCTGCGCCTGGCCGCCCAGGGGTCGGAGGCCTCCGAGATCGCCGGTGAGCTCCACCTGTCCACGGGGACCGTGCGGAACTACCTGACGACCGTCGTGATGAAGCTGAAGGCGCGCAACCGGGTCGACGCCATCCGCATTGCCCGTGACGCGGGCTGGCTGGTCTAGGACTCGGTCACAACCCCCCTTCGCCTGAACGAAATTCGCCGTACCGCTTTCCCTGAGCGCTCTCTTTGATGCGTACATTCGAGTGGTATTGCGCCCCCATTGCCTGCCATTCGGCGGCGTCACCCGGGCCACCTCGTAACGTCGGCGGAAATGATGGAGGTTCGGCCTCCGGCGCCGCCGCGGCCGTTACCCACATCTCCGCCCCTCACGATTCCACGAGATGTGACAGAGTGAAACGTAGGCGATTGTGGGCAGGTATCGCCGGCATGGCAGCGGCTTCCACCGTGGTGGCCGTCTGGGCGAATCAGTCCCGTACGGAAAGCGCCCCCGTGACCAAGGGCTCATCGGCCGTTCTGAAGTCCCAGGAGGCAAATGCATTGCTACAGGGCGCCCTTGCCCAGGAGAAACAGCAGGACCCCGAAGGGGCGACCCGTACATTCAGGCGCGTGGTGGAATTGGATCCGCAGAACAAGCTCGCCTGGTACAACCTGGGGGTCATCGCGCAGCAGGACGGCAAGCAGGCCGAGGCCCTTGCGTCCTATGACAACGCGCTGAAGATCGATCCTTCGTACACGCCGGCCCTCTTCAACGAGGCGATCCTGGTGGAGCCGGCCGAGCCCGACCGGGCCGTCGGACTCCTGAAGCGTGCCATCGCCGCCGACCCGAAGGCCGCCACGGCCCATCTGCGGCTCGGACTGATCCTGTCGGACAAGGGCCGGGCCGACGAGGCCGGGGCCGAGTTCCGCAGCGCCGTCGCGGCCGATCCCTCTCTCGCCTCCCAAGTACCGGAGCGGTTCCGGGACTTCGCCGGCCCTTCACCGGCAACGACCCCGCCAGGGAGCACCAGATGACGTCGGCCGCCACAGCCCGGATACCCGAGCGGGGCACCGTGTCCGCCCTCCGGTGAATTCCGCACGGCCGCCTGCGATACCTCAGCGCACGGGAGATTCCGGCTGGTGGGCGGTGAACCAGTGTTCGGCGAGGGCCGACACCTGCTGAAGGGCTCCGGGTTCCTCGAAGAGGTGGGTGGCGCCCTCGATGATTTCCAGACGGTTCTCGCAGCGAAGCCGGCTCTGGGCCTCACGGTTGAGGTCGAGGACGAGGGAGTCCTGCGACCCGACCACGAGGAGGGTGGGGGCGCGGACCGAGGCCAGGTGGGCGCCCGCCAGGTCCGGACGTCCGCCGCGGGAGACCACCGCGTAGACCGGTGACTCCGGGGCCGCTGCCGCGGCGAGGGCGGCTGCGGCGCCCGTGCTCGCGCCGAAGTAGGCGACCGGGGCCGCGGTGCGGGTTCCGAGCCAGGTGGTGGCCTCGGAGAGCCGGGCGGTCAGGGTCCCGATGTCGAAGACGTTGGCCCGGTCAGCCTCCTCGGCCGGGGTGAGCAGGTCGAACAGCAGGGTGCCCAGGCCGGCGCGGTTCAGGGCCGTGGCCACCTGGCGGTTGCGGGGGCTGTGGCGGCTGCTGCCCGAGCCGTGCGCGAACACGACCACGCTCCTGGCGGCCGGCGGGAGGGTGAGGTCCCCGGCCAGGCGGAGGCCCGCGGCCGTTACGGCGACTTCCTCCGTGGTGGTGGGCGGCTGCCGGACGGTCTGGGCGAGCAGGGCGACGACCTCCTCGTCGGGGGTCTGGGAGAAGTCCCGGTACCACTGCCCGACCGCGGAGAAGGCCGCCGGCGTGGAGAGGCAGACCACCTCGTCGGCCACCGCACCCACCCTGGCGACCGCGTCCGGCGGAGCGACCGGGGCCGCCATGACGACCCGGGCCGCGCCCTGAGCCCGTACGACCTGGCAGGCGGCCGCCGCGGTGGCGCCGGTCGCGATGCCGTCGTCCACCACGATCACCGTCCGGCCGTGGAGGTCCTGCTGCGGTCGGCCCGCGCGGTAGCGGGCGGCCCGGCGGGTCAGTTCCGACTGCTCCCGCTGCTCGACGCCGGCGACGTCCTGCGGGGAGAGCCGGCCGCGGCGGACGATGTCGTCGCTGATCACGCGTACGCCGCCCTCGCCGATGGCGCCGAACGCCAACTCGGGCTGGTACGGGACCCCGAGCTTGCGGACGACGATCACGTCCAGCGGCGCACCGAGGGCGTGTGCGACGTGGAAGGCCACCGGGACCCCGCCCCGGGGCAGGCCCAGTACGACGGGGCCGTCCGCCGCATATTTCCGGAGCGCCGTGCCGAGTCGTCGTCCCGCGTCGTCGCGGTCTGTGAAGAGCATTGCGGGTCATCCCCAACGTTTGCCGCCCTACTTCGAAACAACGCCTCCCGGCGCCCATGCGCAAGTCGGGGTCCGGTGGTCTGTACGAGGGAGGTGGGTCGGGGTCTGTGGGTTTTGGGGGGTGGGTAGGGGTGGAGCGCGTGCATAGGTTGGCGGTGAGGCCGCGATGCGCCGCTGACCTGGCGCTTGGGGGCGGGCTCTGACGACGAGGATGGGGCAGCGCGATGCGTGAGCTGGTGGAGACGGCGCGGCAGTGGGTGGCCGAGGGGCGGGCGGGGTTCCTGGCCCGGCCGGTGGCCGAGCAGGGGTTCGGGCCGCGGGATCCCGCCGGGGCCCTGCTGGTCGATGCCCGCGGGGAGTGTGCCGGGGCCCTGTACCGGGGAGTGTTCGACGCCGAGCTGGTGGCGGAGGCCGGCGCCATGGCCGCCGGGGCCACCGCGCGGGTGTGCGAGGTCTCGGTGGGGGCCGCCGAGGCCGCCGAGGCGAAGCTGACCTGCGGCGGGCGGGCCGAGATCCTGCTCCAGCCGCTGTCGGCCGTGCCCGCCGAGTGGTGGGACCTGCTCGCGGAGGGCGTGGGAGTGGCGCTCGTGACCCGGCTCGACGAGCAGGCGGGGCACGCGGTGAGCGAGGTGGTCCGGGCCGTGGACGTGCCCGCCAACGATGCCGAGCGGCGGGCCGGGGAGCTGCTGGCCACCCGCCGGGCCGGGCGGGACGCGCTGTACGGGGAGCACGGGCTGGTGTTCGTGGAGGCGTACCCGTCCGCGCCGTACGTCGTCATCGGCGGGGGCGGCGAGCTCGCCGGGATCATCGAGGCGCAGGCCCTGCTGCTGGGGTGGGGGGCCGGGCTCGTCGGCTCCGGCGCCGAGGCCGAGAAGCTGCTGGCCGCGCGCCGGGACGCTGCGTGCCTGGTGATGCTGAGCCACGATCCGGAGTTCGACGTGCCGACCGTGCGCACGGCGCTCGCGCTCGGGATCCCGTACGTCGGCACCCTCGGCTCCCGCAAGACCACCGCGCGGCGGCGCGAGGGGCTGATCGCCGCCGGGGTGGGCGAGGCGGAGCTGGCGCGGGTGCACGGGCCGATCGGGCTGGACCTGGGGGCCCGTACGCCTGCGGAGACGGCCCTGGCCATCTGTGCGGAGATCCTGGCCGTGCTCGGCGGCCACGAGGTCCGGGCGCTGCGGGATTCCGACGGGCCGCTGCGCTAGGACGGCCGTCCCTTCGTAACCGGACCGGCCGGGCCCGGCGGACCTGTCGGTCCGCAGGGAGACGACCCGGCTCTCAGGCTCCCAGTGCGCGCTTGAGCTGCGTCTTGTTCATGTCGGAGCGCCCGCGGATGTTGCGGCGCCTGGCCTCCGCGTAGAGCTGTTCGTACGTCGGCCCCTGCGCGCCCGGGCGGGAGTGCAGGTCGGCGCGCCGGGCGGAGGAGATGCCGTCGAGCAGCTGCCCGCCCCCGGTCTCGGGCTCGCCGGCCCGGGCCCGTTCCTTGTCGACGGTCCGGGCCTCGGTCTCCTTCGCCCGCTGCTCGGACACACCGTGCAACTGGGCGCTCTCCTTGATGTGCTCGTACTGGCGTTCTCGTTCGGGTGAAGATCCGCCGGGCATTTTCGGGCTCCCTTCGGGGCGGTCGTCCGTACACCTGCCCCGGATTCGAGACAGTAGTCGGATAAGGGGATCTTCCTCACTTTCGGGTGAAACAGTCACTAATGCGGGAAAATGGCGCGTATGGACATGACCCTGAGTCTGGACCAGACGGCGAGCAACATCGCGTGGTTCCTGGTCGTCGGGATTGTTGTGGTCGGCTTCCTGCTCGCCGGCTTCAAGCTGGGCCAGCGGGTCCGGGCGAAGGAACCCCCGCCGCCGACCGCCGAGAGCCAGCCCCACCTGCCGAACGGCGGCGCGGTCTACGAGGTCCGGGAGGAACGCGACCCGGTGGAGATCCCCGAGGGCGGGCTGCGTCCGCACGATATGCAGGGCTACGGAAACTTCGGCTCCACCACCTCCAGCCACCCGGACGACGTCCGGTCCGAGCGGGATTCCGGCTACCGGAACCCGCCGCACTACCCTGGACCGCAGCAGCCTCCCCACGGCCAGCCGCCGCGGGACAAACCCACCGGGCACGCGTGACCCCGGCACCCGCAGCGCCCGGTCCGCCCGACCTGTCCGGCCCCCCTGACCTGCCCCACCCCACGGCGCAGGTCAGAGGTCCGTCCGCAGCCTGAGCACCTCCGGCGGCGGGTGCCGGGCCGAGGCGTGCCGGACCTCCGCCGTCAGCGGCGGGTCAAGCGGGCGGAACGGGACCTCGCCGACCCCGATCGCCGTGACCGTGGCCCCGCCCCCGCCCGCCGGGGCCCGGGCCGGGCCCTCGCGCGAGGCCACCGCCGCCGTCACGTCCGCCCGCAGTGCGGCCGTCAGGGGGCTCGACACCAGCGGGGTCTCGTCCCCGACGGGCAGCACCAGGACCAGCGCGAGGGGGCGGCGGGGGGTACCGGTGTAGCCGACCACCGCCGCGTCCCGCACCTCCGTGTGCCGCAGTTTCTGCCAGCCGCGCCGGCCCGCCGGATAGGTCTGGTCCAGCCGCTTGACGACGAGGCCCTCGATCCCGCTGGCGGGCAGGGTCTCGTACCAGGTGGCGGCCAGTTCCGGGTCGGTCGTCATCGGGACCGGCTGCAACGGCGGGCCCAGCGGCAGCAGCAGGTCGACCAGGAGCGCCCGGCGCCGCTCGTACGGGAGGCCGCGCAGGTCCAGCCCGGCCAGTTCCAGCACGTCGAACGCCGCGTACGAGGCCGGCAGGCTCTGGGCGAGCACGGCGGCCCGCGCGGTGGTGGCCGCCGCCCGCCGCTGGACGAGGGCGAAGTCGGTGCGGCCGGCGTGCCAGACCACCACCTCGCCGTCGAGGACGGTGTCGGCGGGCAACTGCCGGGCCGCGGCCGCCAGATCGGGGAACGCGCCGGTCACGATGCGACCGGAGCGCGCCTGCAGCGCAACGTCCTCGGCGGTGCGCACGACGACGAGGCGGTGCCCGTCGAACTTCGGCTCGTACGCGAGTCCCGCACCGCGCGGGAGGGTGCGTACGGCGGCGGCGAGGGCGACGCGGATCACGGCCGGGCCTTCCCCGGCAGCCGGTGCGCGCGGTCCGGGTCGGTCAGCGGGCCGAAGAGGTCCCCGTCGCGGGCCAGCCGGGGCGGGATGTCGTCGGCGAGGAAGACCAGGTCGGAGGGGGTGCGGCAGGCCGCCACCTCCTCCCACGACACGGGGGCGGAGGCCGTCGGCCGGGCCCGCGCCCGCAGCGTGTAGGGGGCTGCGGTGGTCTTGGCGGCGGCGTTCTGGCTGTGGTCGACGAAGACCTTGCCGGGGCGCAGGGCCTTGGCCATGCGGTGCAGGACGAGGTCGGGGAGCTCGCGCTCGGCCTGCTGGGCGAGGCCCTTGGCGTACGCGGACACCCGGTCGGACGGGGTCGGTTCCAGGGGTACGGCCAGGTGCATGCCCTTGGAGCCGGAGGTCTTGGCGTACGCGTCGAGGCCGTCGGCGGCGAGGCGCTCGCGCAGCCACAGTGCGACGGCGCAGCATTCGACGGCGGTGGCGGGCGGGCCGGGGTCGAGGTCGAGGATCAGCCGGTCGGCGACGGCCGGGCTGCCCGCCGGCCACTGGGGGGTGTGGAACTCGACGACGAGGTTGGCGGCCCACATGAGGGAGGCCAGGTCCGCGACGACGACCTGCTCGGCGGAGAGGTCCTCCGAGCGGGGCACCGGGGTGGTTTTCACCCAGGCGGGTGTGCCGGGCGGCGGATTCTTCGTGAAGAAGAGCTGGCCGTCCGGGCCGTCGGGATAGCGCAGGAACGACACCGGCCGGTTGTGGATGTGGGCCAGCAGCGGTCCCGCGACGGTGGCGTAGTAGTGCAGCACCTCGCCCTTGGTGAAGCCGGTCTCGGGGTACAGGACCTTGTGGAGATTGCTGAGCGGGATGCGACGCCCCTCCACCATGGTGATCGGCGTCATACGATGAGACTGCCATGAAACGGGAGGAACCGTGCGATCCATCTGGAACGGGGCGATCTCCTTCGGGTTGGTCAGCATTCCGATCAAGCTCGTGAACGCCACCGAGAGCCACTCGATCTCCTTTCGCCAGATCCACCTGGACGACGGCGGACGGATCCGCTACCGCAAGGTGTGCGAGCTGGACGGCGAGGAGGTGCCGGCCGCCGAGATCGGCAAGGGGTACGAGGAGGCGGACGGGTCGATCATCCCGATCACGGACGAGGACTTGGCGCAGCTGCCGATCGCCACCGCGAAAACGATCGAGATCGTCTCCTTCGTGCCGGCCGACGAGATCGATCCGCTGCAGATGGACGCGGCGTACTACCTCGCGGCGAACGGGGCGACGGCGGCGAAGCCGTACACGCTGCTGCGGGAGGCGCTGAAGCGGAGCCGGCGGGTCGCGATCGCCAAGTACGCGCTGCGGGGGCGGGAGCGGCTGGGCATGCTGCGGGTCGTCGACGATGTGATCGCGATGCACGGGCTGTTGTGGCCGGACGAGATCCGGATGCCGGAGGGGGTGGCTCCGGAGGGGAAGGTGTCGGTGCGCGAGGCCGAACTGGACCTGGCGGACGCGCTGATGGCGACGCTGGGGGAAGTGGAGATGTCCTCGCTGACGGACGAGTACCGGGAGGCCGTGGAAGCGATGATCACGGCGAAGTCGGAGGGCGCGTTCGAGCCTCCGGCGGAGGTGGGGGCCGAGCCGGGCGGGGGCAGGGTGATCGACCTGATGGCGGCGCTGGAGAACAGCGTGCGCGCGGCGAAGGCCTCCCACGGGGAGACGCACGAGGCGGAGGTCACGCCGATCCGGCGGGGCGGCGGCGGCCGGAAGACGGCGTCGGCGACGGCTGCGCCGAAGACGGTGGGCGGGAAGAAGTCGACCGCGGCGACGGCTGCAAAGAAGGCCGCACCGGCCGCGGGCACGAAGAAGAGGGCGTCCGACAAGTCGGCGGCGTCCAAGTCCACTTCGAAGACGGCTTCGGCGAAGAAGACGACTGCAGCCGGCACGCCGGCCAAGAAGACGACACCGCGGAAGCGGACTTCGGCCTGAGGGCACGGCCGGGGACGGCCGGGCACGGCAGCACAACCCGCGGCACCCACAGAAGCAGAGCACAGCCCGACGGGCCGTGCCCCGTGCGGCAGCACGGCCCGCGGCACGGCTGAAACCGACCACGGCCCGACGGGCCGAGGCGGGTGCGGCGGGGCGGTCCGCAGTGCTGCCGAAGTCGCCACCCGTCCCGGCGGGCCGGGACAGGTGCGGCGGCGCGGTCCCGGCAGCGTCGATGCCGGCTCCGGCCTCACGGGGCGGGTCCGGGCCGGGCTCCGCCGGCCGCTCGCCCGGCCCCGGGCCGAGTGCCGGCCTACGTGCCGGTTCCGCGGGCCCGTGGGCGGGGCCGGTAGGGGCGGTGGGGGTGCGGGGGGAGCCAGGTGCGGGCGTCGCGGGCCTGGGCGAACAGGGTTTCGACGTCCGGGGGTTTGAGGGTGGCCGGGGCCGACACGAGGTGCGCCGGGGTCGTCGCCGGTTCGAGGATCCGGATGTCGCGGACCGTCGGGGCCACCTCGACGCGGGAGGCGTCGACCAGGGCCAGGGCCGGCAGGACCGGGGCGGACAGGGCCCGGGTGGCCGCGGCGGCAGCCCGGCGGATCCAGCGCGGGTCCGGGCGCGGCTCGGCGCGGCCCACCGTCAGCAGCAGGTCGCCTACGGCGGCGCGCTGCCGTCGTCCCGGGAGCGTGCGGACGCAGAAGATCCCCGCCGGCCCCACGAGCAGGTGGTCGATGCTGCCCAGGCCCGGGAGCGGGACGCAGTGCAGCACGCGCCAGCCGTCCGGCTCCAGGGAGTCGAGGAGGTCGCCCATGCGCTGCTGGGCGGTCAGGTCCTGGCGGAGGCGGTGGCGGGCCCGGGTGCCCGCCGAGCCGTGTTCCAGTTCGCCCAGCAGGGCTTCGCCGGGGCGGTTCGGCGCCAGGTCCTCGTCCGGTGGCATGGCGAGTCTGCGCAGCTCCGCGGACGTGGGCACCGGCGGCGGGCCGACCGTGTACGTGCCGGCCAGGTAGGGGCGTAACGCCGCCAGGACGGCGTCCCGGTGCCGGTCGGCGAGCAGGCTGATCCGGTTGGTCTGCCGGTCGTACCAGGCCACCGCCCGGCCGTCGGGCAGGTTGACGTAGAGCCGGCCGCGGCCGGGGCGTCCGCTCGGCAGCACCTTGAGTCCGCGCATGGACCTCACCCCCCGCCGTACATGGGAGCAGCCCTGGCGCCTCGCGGCAATCCCCCCGTGGAGTTCTCGGTCGTGTAACGGCTTCTACGGGACTCTGCCGGGTTCCTGTTACAAGGTCATCGCTGTACTGCAACGGCGGGCTCCTAGGTTTGTCCTTCTTGGACCGGACCGAAGGATTTCCCGTGAGCACCGTCAGCCGCCGCACTCTCGTACGAGCCGCCGCAGTGACCGTCTGCGCCGGAACCCTCCTTGCGCTGCCCGCCGCGGCCGCCCTCGCCGAAGGGGTGCCCGCCGCGTCGGCCGCGCAGTCCGCGGGTGCGTCCCGGACCCTGGTCAAGAGCCTCGCCCTCGCGGACGGCGTGTCCCGGGCGAACGTCTACCGCGTCGCCGGCGGCGGCTACCAGGCCGACATCCTGGCCGCCGACGGCGCCAAGGCGGCCACCCTGACCAGCCGTGACGGCGTCGCCGGCTTCGGCGGCTCCGGCCCGCTCCACGCGGCCCTGCGGCCCGACGGCCGGCTCTCCTCCTGGGTCAGCGACACAGGCGCCACGGGCGCCACGGGCAC
The DNA here is from genome assembly GCF_040302565.1 of Streptomyces sp. NPDC097981. NCBI lineage: Bacteria > Bacillati > Actinomycetota > Actinomycetes > Kitasatosporales > Streptomycetaceae > Streptomyces > Streptomyces sp. NPDC097981. The sequence goes on along the minus strand of NZ_JBEORW010000003.1, from coordinate 285,023 downwards.
GGCCGGGGCGGCCGGCGGCCCCGGCCGTACTCCGGTCGGCGACGGGTACAAGACCGGGGTCCGGGACGGCCGGGTCGTCCGGGCCGCGGCCCCGCACGCCCGCACGGTCGCCTCCGGGACCCTGGACACGCTGGCCGAAGGGCCGGGTGACGGCGTGCTGCTGCTCGCCGCGGGTGGCGGTATCGCGGCCGTGGGCGCCGCGGGGCTCGGCTTCGCCCTGCTGCGCCGCGGGCGTACCGAGGGCTGATCCGCCAAGGCCCCCGAGAAAACCGGCATATCTCCGCATAAGGTTGCCATCCAGGATGGAACGCCGTCGTACCGCGGAGAGGAGGCCCGGCGCGCTGTGAATGCGTTTCCCTTCGCGACTGCCGCCTCCCGTGTCCGGGCCGCCCTCCTCGCCCTGCCGCTGCTGCTGCCCCTCCTCGCGGGCTGCGGCGACACCGGCGGCCTGGTGGGCGCCGGTGCGACCCCGACCGCGAGCGGCCCCGTACACCTGTGGCCGGACCGCAAGGGGGCCTCCGTGCCGCCCGCCGAACCGGGAGGCGCACCGCCGGAGTACGTGCCGGGAATGCCGCCCGTCCGGGACCAGAACGTGCACGCGGTCGACCCGGTGGCCCTCGTCCAGGCGGAGCTGCGCGCCCACCCGGATGCCGATGTCGGCGCCGACGGGATGCCCCCGGAGACCGCTGCCGCGATCAAGGCGTGCGGGCAGGAGGGGCAGCCGCCCGGGAAGTGCCCGGTGCTGACCCCGTACTACCGGGACCTGACGGGCAACGGGGTGGACGAACTCGTCGTCGGCATCGAGATGCCGGACCGGATGATGTCCGTACGGGCGTACACGGCGGACCCGGACGGGCGCCTCAACCGGATCATGGCGACCACGCAGACCGTCGTCGGCGTCGAGCTGGCGGGGCGGGACGTGATCCTGCGGGTGCCGAGCGGACATCCGGGCTACGAGCTGATCACCGCATGGTCCTGGGACGAGAGGCAGCGGACGATGCTGCCGGCGCGCGAGCAGATCGTCAGGCTGCCGGGGCCGGGGCAGACGCCCACGCCGGCGGCGCCGCAGCAGCTGCAGCCGTTCACGGAGGAGACCCCGTGAAGGAGACGCCGTGAAGGGGCGGCTGCCCGCGTGGACGGCCTCGCTGACGTGGAAGTCGGGCTGCTTCATCGTCGTGATGTGCTGTTCGCTGGCGGCCGTGCTGGGTGCGCTGGTGCACGTGGAGGTGACCCGGCAGACCGTCGCGACGGCGCGGGACAAGGCCCTTGAGAAGCTGCGGGACGTCGCCCGGGAGTACGAGGCCGGCGAGGCCCTCCCGCCCGACGCGGGGATCGACCCGGCGGGGCTGCCCCCCGCGCTGCGCGCGCTGGCGGTGTCCGGGCACCGCGGGACGATGGTGGCCGAGTACCAGGGCCGGCCGACGATGTGGGCGGCGGCCCCGGCGGACGGGAAGGCCCTGGCCGCGGCCGTGGACTACGCGCAGAGCGCGCGGACGATCTCCGGCCTGGACAACGCGATCATCGGGTCGTCGGTACTGGCGATCGGCGGGACGCTGCTGGTGGGCGCGTTCGCGGTGAGACGGGTGACGCGGCGGCTGCACCAGACGGCGACGGTGGCCCGGCGGATCACGCAGGGCGATCTGGACGCGCGCGTGGACGATCCGCGGACCAAGGACCCCTCCCGGCACCAGGACGAGGTGGCGATCGTGGCGGGGGCACTCGACACCATGGCCGGAACCCTCCAGGCGAAGCTGCTGAGCGAGCGGCGGTTCACGGCGGACGTGGCGCACGAGCTGCGGACGCCGCTGACGGGCCTGCAGGCGGCGTCGGAGCTGCTGCCGGAGGGGCGCGCGACGCAGCTGGTGCAGGAGCGGGTGCGGACGATGCGGGGGCTGACGGAGGACCTGCTGGAGATCTCGCGGCTGGACTCGGGCCGCGAGGTGGTGGAGACGGACCTGCACCAGCTGGGACGGCTGGCACGGCGGGTGGTGCGGGCGTCCGGGACGGAGACGGAGGTGGTGGTCGTCCGGGACGCGCACGTGGAGACGGACCGGCGCAGGCTGGAGCGGGTGCTGGGGAACCTGGTGGCCAATGCGCACAAGCACGGGCGTCCGCCGGTGGTCCTGACGGTGGACGGGCCGATGGTGACGGTACGGGACCACGGGGACGGGTTTCCCGAGTACCTGATGGCGCACGGCCCGCAGCGGTTCCGGACCGGGGGTGCGGGGACGGGCAAGGGGCACGGGCTGGGGCTGACGATCGCGGTGGGGCAGGCGGAGGTCATCGGCGCGCGGCTGGTGTTCCGCGGCGCGGAGGGCGGCGGGGCGCTCGCCGTCCTGACACTCCCGGAGCCCCCGCCGGCGCCTCCGGAGCCGTAGGGGGCAGCCTCCCGGATCAGGCCGGAGGCGGGGCCGGTCTGGTCCAGGGCCAGCGGATCCTGGGTTTCTGCCCCGTCGGGGCGTACGTGTACTTCCAGCCCTTCTGGAGGTGCAGCCGCTTCGAATAGCCGGCCGGGACCCGCTCGTACAGCAGGACCGTCGCGGGGCCGCCGTCGGCCGACGGGACCGGGATCTCGTACCACTTCGGCGGGTGGCCGGTCGGGCCGACGAGGATCGGGAGGACCCGGCCGTCCATGGGGCCGCCCTCGAAGGGGGTGGGTTCGCTTCTCACCCCACCAGTGTCACAGCAGGTGCGCGGCCTCGGAGACCACCGGGATCACGCGCCGGGCCAGGACCCCGACCGGGCCGTCCGCCGGCTCCAGGGCGAGCGCGGCCCGCGCGGCGGCCGCGGTCTCCGGGTCGGTGGCCGCCGTCGCCGTCAGGAGGGCTATGAACTGGTCGACCAGCCAGTCGCGCAGGGCCGAGACGTCCGGCTGCTTGCCCTCGTCGATCCAGATCAGGGAGGCCGCCTCGACCGCCGTGATCCAGGTGCGGACCATCATCCGCAGCCGCGGGCCGGGGGACGGGACGGCCAGGTGGTAGAGGATCTGCTGGGCCGCCGCCCGGCGGATGCCGTCCACCGTCGCCGTCGTGCGGGAAGTCTCGACGACGCTGCCGCCCTGGAGGAGGGCCGAGAAGCCCGCGTCGTGCTCGTCGACGAAGGCCAGGTAGCGGTCCAGGGCCCGGGAGAGGCGCTGGGTCAGCGGGCCGGCCTGCGGTTCGGCGAAGCACTGCTCCAGGAGCTCGGCCGCCGAGCGCAGGGCCGCCTCGTACAGCTGCTGCTTGCCGCCCGGGAAGTAGCGGTAGACCAGGGGCCGCGAGACGCCCGCCGCCTCGGCGACGTCGTCGAGCGAGACCTCTTCCGGGGCCCCGTGCGCGAACAGCGACAAGGCGGCGTCGAGGAGCTGGGCCCGCCGCTCCTCGACGCTCAGCCTGCGGTACGCGCGTACGGTCGTCATGCCCGCAGGGTAGCCCCGAAACCGCCGGTTCAGGCTGGTCTAGCGAGGAACCCCGGGCGTTCACGCCCAGGAATCGCTTCCTGGTGCCGAAGGCGCGAAGCGGACCAAGAGTGCCCATGCCGGCTCGGTCTCGAAGCCGGCGCAGACTACCCGCGTGATCTCGTTGCAGCGGTCGAAAAAGGCCCCCGCGAACGTTTCTCGCCGGTACCTCAGCGTGAAGAACGGGTAAGCGTGGAGGGCGCAGGTTACCGTGCGGCGCCGACCAATTCCGGGGTTTGGTTCCCTTCGTGATGACCTGGATTCGCGGCAGTACGGTGATCTGCATGAAGATCGCGACACAGGTGAAGCTGATGCCGGAGGTCGGCCAGACCGCCGCACTGTTGGCGACCTTGCGCACGGTCAACGATGCTGCGAACTGGGTTTCGGGGGTGGCGTTCGAGCGAGGCGTTCCCCGCGAGTACGAGCTGCGCAGGCACACCTACGCCGAGCTGAAGTCCCGGGGCCTGGGCGCACAGCCGGCCCAGCACGTGATCAAGAAGACCCGAGACGCCTATACGACGTTGAGGGCCAACCTCCGGGCCGGGAACCTCGGGAAGCCGGGATCGAAGCGCCGGATCAAGGCAGAGTCCAAGCCGATCGCCTTCCGGCCCGAGGCGGCCCAGCCCTACGATGACCGGTGTCTGTCGTGGCAGTACGACCAGCGGACCGTCAGCATCTGGACCATCGCCGGGCGGTTGAAAGACGTCCGGTTCTCCTGCTCTCCGGAAGCGCTCAATACGCTCCTCAAGTACCGCAAGGGCGAGTCCGACCTGGTGATGCGCGACGGCGTGTTCTATTTGGTCGCGGTGTGCGAGGTACCCGAGGCCCCGCTGAACGAGGACCCGGCCGCCTTCGTCGGTGTGGACCTCGGCATTGTCAACATCGCCACCACATCCACCGGCTACCGGGCTGCCGGGCGCGGCCTGAACAGGCACCGCAACCGTCAGCTTGACCTGCGGAAGAAGTTGCAGGCCAAGGGCACTAAGTCCGCCAAGCGCCTGCTCAAGAAGCGCTCCCGCAAGGAAGCCCGGCACGCCGCCGACGTCAACCACGTCATCGCCAAGACCATCGTCGCCACCGCTGAACGCACCGGCTCCGGTATCTCCCTGGAAGACCTCACGGGCGTCAGCAGCCGGGTACGGCTCCGCAAGGACCAGCGGACCTCTCTGCACTCGTGGAGCTTCCACCAGCTCGGCCGTTTCATCGAGTACAAGGCCAAGCGGGCCGGGGTGCCGCTGGTGTACGTCGATCCTGCGTACACCAGCCGGCAATGTTCCCAGTGCGGATACATCGACCGGAGGAACCGAGTCGACCAGGCAACGTTCGCCTGCCGGTCCTGCGGGACCGTCATGCACGCGGACGACAACGCGTCCCACAACCTCGCCCGCAAGGGCAAAACCGTGTGGACTGCGGGGCGTGAGTCACGCGTCCCGGCCACCCCGTAGGTGGCTCAGACGGAGGAGGCCACGCGGCAGCTGGCTGCACCCTGCCTCCAAGCCCGACCCTGCGGGGCCGGCTCAAGTTGACGCGAGGAGTCCCGAGCTCTTCCAGAGCCGGCGGCCCACCCCGCGCAGTACGCCGATGTCGTCGAGGAAGTCGGTGAGCCGCTTGGCGCCGGCCTGCATGACCTCGCGCCGGTGGCCGCTCGCCTTGACCTGGGCGACGGCCTCGCGCCGGTCGAGCCCGATGTTCTCGTAGACCTGGGGGTTCACGAAGGCGAGGGAGAAGACGCGGGCGGCCTCGCCGCAGCTGACACGGGTCAGCTCCTGCTCCCAGCGCGGGGCGGTCAGCATCTGGCGGCGCAGCTCCTCGCGGGCGTACCGGACGTGCCGGGCCTCCTCGACGACGTGGATGCGGGTGACCCCGCGCACCAGCGGCTGGATGCGCTCGTCCGGGAAGGTGAGGCGCTGCATCCAGTCGAGGATCTCCTCGCCGAGCAGGGTGCAGGCGAAGGAACCCGGGGTCGTGGAGACCGTCTTGAGGATGCGGGCGAGGTTGTGGTTGGCCCGGGAGACGGGGTAGGCGGGGGCTCCGGCCTTCTGGATCATGCGGGCGAACATCATCGAGTGCCGGCACTCGTCGGCTATCTCGGTGAGCGCATAGCGGACGTGATTGCTGGTCAGGGGCTTGTCGTAGATGTGCCGGACGAGCAGCTGCATCAGGATGATCTCGAACCAGATGCCCAGGGAGCCGAGTGCGGCCGCCTCGTGGCGGGAGAGGTCGATGCGCTGCTCCTCGCCCATCTTCTTCCACAGCGGGGTGTCGTAGAGGGAGAGCAGCTCGGGCGGCCAGTAGTACTTGCCGTCGACCGCCGGGGCGTCCCAGTCGAGTTCCTTGTCGGGGTCGAAGGAGTGCTTGGCCGAGGATTCGAGCAGCCGTGCGGCGATCTGCTCGCGGTCCTTGAGGAGGCCGAGCGCGTCCTGCAGCGCGCCCCGATCGGTCACGGTCGTCATGGCTTCGGATACCTCGCTCATCGGGTTACCGGCGGTCAGTAGTTATGAGACTGCCTGTCAGCAAGGTCGTCAATCCCCTGCGCACGACTTGTTGACCCCGCGTCTACCAACGTGTGACGCTGCCAACCGTCCAGTCCCGTACGGAAACACACGAGCCGAGGGGGCGTCAGTGTCGACGCACGAGCTCTACACCAAGGACCCGGGCGAGGGCGTCTGGCAGGTTCCGGCCTCCGGCGCGGCCCGCTTCAGCTGGGAGTACGCAGAGGGCCGGGAGCGGCTCCTCGCGCTGTACCAGAAGGGCAAGGACAAGCAGTGGGACGGCGCCAAGCGCATCGACTGGGACCTGGAGGTGGACCCGCACAACCCGCTCGGCACCCCCGACGAGGCGATGACCCTCTTCGGCACCCGGTACTGGTCCGGGCTCACCGAGAAGGACAAGGGCGAACTGCGCCGGCACTACACCGCCTGGAACTTCAGCCAGTTCCTGCACGGCGAGCAGGGTGCGATGGTGTGCGCGGCACGGATCGTGGAGTCGGTGCCGGACCTCGACGCGAAGTTCTACTCCGCCACGCAGACGATGGACGAGGCCCGGCACGCCGAGATCTTCGGCCGCTTCCTGCACGAGAAGGTCGGGATGCTGTACCCGATCAACGACAGCCTGCAGGGGCTGCTCGGCGACACCCTGCGCGACTCCCGCTGGGACATGCCGTACCTGGGCATGCAGGTGCTCATCGAGGGACTGGCGCTGGCCGCCTTCGGGGTGATCCGCGACACGACCGACAAACCGCTGCCGAAGCAGATCCTGGCGTACGTGATGCAGGACGAGGCCCGGCACGTGGCGTTCGGCCGGATGGCGCTGCGCGACTACTACAAGCAGCTGACGGACGCCGAGCTGCGTGAGCGCGAGGAGTTCGTGATCGAGGGCTGCCACCTGATGCGGGACCGGCTGCGCGGGGTGGAGGTGCTGGAGAACTTCGGCATCCCGCGCAAGGAGGCCGAGCAGTTCACGGAGCAGTCGGAGTTCCTGCAGCTGTTCCGCAAGCTGCTGTTCAGCCGCATCGTGCCCTGTGTGAAGGACATCGGGCTGTGGGGCGAGCGGCTCCAGGAGGCGTACCTGGACATGGGCGTCTTCGAGATGGGCGATTCCAACCTGGACCTGCTGATGAGCCAGGACGAGGAGATCGCCGAGGCCCTCGACCGCGAACGGTTCGCGGCCGAGGAGGCGGACCGGGTGGCGGAGGTGCGGGCCGCGATCGCCGAAGGCGCCGAAGCTCCGGACGGCCCGAGAGGTCCGGACGGCCGGGCGGGCTCGGCGGGCTCGGGCGGTTCCGCGGGCTCCGGCACCCCGTAGGGCCCGGCGCTACGCCGACGGCTCCGGCGGGAACGATGTGCGCAGGGTGAACGCGTGCGGGGTCGGGCCGTGCTCACGCAGGTGGAGCAGCCGCTTCTCGGCGTCCGCCACCGTGGGCCGCTCCCCCGCCGGAACCCACCACATGACCGCCATGGCCTCCGTGACGTGCTCGAAGAACTCCCGCCGGCGCGCCATCAGCTCGCGGTGGCGGCCCTGGTACATGAAGGCGGTCAGGGCGTTGGTGTCCCGCCACACCGACATGTTCACCAGGATCCACTCGTCGCCGAAGGCCCGCTCGTCCGTCGCGTTCCCCTCCTCCCCCTGGAGCCGCCAGACGAATCCGTCGGCCGCGTCGGCCACGGCGTTGACGGGGTCGAGCCCGTCGACGAAGTCCTTCAATTCCGCCGAGTCCAGCGGGTACTTGAGCCGGGCTATGTTCACCTGGGCCAGTTCGTGGGTCGTGTTGGTCATGCCTGTACGGCTATCAGCCGCGGCTGCTCTCCGGCAGGGTGTTTCACGGGGTGGACAGGGGGGCCGGCGCCCCGTACAGCGCGGCCTCCATGACCGCGCGGGCGATCGGCGCCGCCGCGCCGTTGCCGCTGATGTCCCCGCGGTGTGCCTCCGCGTCCTCGACCACCACCGCGACCGCGACCCCCGGCAGCGGCGCGCCCTCGGCCCTGGCCCAGCCGATGAACCAGGCGTACGGGGTGCCCGCGTTCCCCACGCCGTGCTGGGCGGTGCCGGTCTTGCCGCCCACCACCGCGCCCTGGATCACGGCGCCCGGCCCGGTGCCGTTCTCCACCACCTTCACCATGAGCTCCTGCAGCCTCAGCGCAGTCGCCGGGTTCATCGCCCGGCCCAGGCTGCGCTGCTGCCCGCGCCGGACCTGGTCCCCGTCGTCCTGGGTGGTCCGGTCGACGAGGTAGGGGTACGCGAGCTCGCCGCCGTTGGCGACCGCCGCCGCCACCATCGCCATCTGGAGGGGCGTCGCCGTCGTGTTGAACTGCCCGATCGAGGACAGCGCCAGCTGGTCCGGGCTCATGTCGGTGTCGAAGTTCGACCGCGACACCCAGGCCGGCACCCGCAGCGCCCCGTCGTTGAACCCGAACCGGCGCGCCGCGTCCGCCATTGCGCGCAGCCCGACCCGGACTCCGATCTTCGCCATCACCGTGTTGCAGGACCACTGCACCGCCTCCGCCATCGAGGCGTCCCGGCAGCCGGTGCCCGCGTTCGGCAGCAGGGTGCTGGTGCCCGGCAGCGGGTAGGGGTCGGGGGTCTGCGTGGGGGCGTCCACATCGGTGACCACCCCCGCGTCCAGGGCAGCGGCCGCCGTCACGATCTTGAAGGTGGAGCCGGGCGGGTACGTCTCGCGCAGCGCCCGGTTCAGCATCGGTCTGGCGGGGTCCGCGTTCAGCCGGGCCCAGGCCGCCTTGACGCCCGCGCCGGTACCGGAGAGCAGCGCCGGGTCGTACGAGGGGCTGCTGACCAGCGCGAGGATCCTCCCTGTGGCGGGCTCCAGCGCGACCACCGCGCCGCGTTTGCCCGCCAGCCCGGTGTACGCGGCCCGCTGCACGCTGGCCCGGACGGTGGTCGCGGCGTTCCCGCCGGCCGGGCGCCCGCGGGACAGGTCGTACCAGAGCGGGAACGCCGAGAGCCGCGGATCGGTGCCCGAGAGGACCGCGTCCTCGGCCCGCTCCAGGAGGCTGGTCCCGTACGTCTGCGAGGAGAACCCGGTGACCGGCGCGTACAGCGGCCCGTTCGCGTACGTCCGCTCGTAGCGCAGCAGTTGGCCGCTGTCCCGGGATCCGGTGACGGGCCGCCCGTCGACCAGGATGTCCCCGCGGGGCTCGGCGTACCGCTGGATCGCGGGTCGCTTGTTGGCCGGGTTCGCCCCGTAAGCGGCTGCCTCCCAGACCTGCACCCGGGCCACGTTGACGAGCAGGGCGACGAGCAGCAGCGCACAGAAGTACGCGCACCAGCGGATGTAGCGGATCACGGCGCTGCCTCCGCTCCGGCCGGGTGGGGGCTGCGGGCGCTGTCGCCGAGCCGGACGAGCAGCGCGACGATGATCCAGTTGGTGACGACGGAGGAGCCGCCCTGCGCGAGGAAGGGCATGGCCATGCCGGTCAGCGGGATCAGTCCGGTGACTCCCCCGGCGATGACGAAGACCTGGAGCGCGACGATCGAGGCGAGCCCGGTGGCGAGGAGACGCCCGAAGGAGTCGCGCAGCGCGAGCCCGGCGCGGAACCCGCGGTCCACGAGGAGCCCGTAGAGGAGCAGGATCGCGGTGAGGCCGGCGAGGCCGAGCTCCTCGCCGGCGGTGGCGAGGATGAAGTCCGACTTGGCGGCGAAGCCGACGAGGAAGGACTGGCCGTGGCCGAGTCCGGATCCGAGGAGCCCTCCGGCCCCGAAGGCGAACAGGGACTGGGCGAGCTGGCCGGGCCCCTCGCCGCGGTCGATGGAGGCGAAGGGATTCAGCCAGTCCTCGACGCGGCTGTGCACGTGCGGCTCCAGGGTGCCGACGGCGTACGCGCCCAGGGCGGCGAGCAGCAGCCCGGTCGCGATCCAGCCGATCCGGCCGGTGGCGGTGAACAGCATGACGACGAAGAGCCCGAAGAAGAGCAGCGAGGTCCCGAGGTCCCGTTCCAGGACGAGCACGCCGACGCTCAGCAGCCAGATCGCGAGGATCGGGCCGAGGACGCGGCCGGGCAGCAGGCGCAGCTTCCAGAAGAGCCTGCGGCCGGTGAGGGCGAGCGCGGTCCGGTTCGCGGCGAGGTAGGCGGCGAAGAAGACGGCGAGCAGGATCTTGGCGAACTCCCCTGGCTGGAAGGAAAGTCCGGCGAACCGGATCCAGATGTGGGCGCCGTTGACGGCCGGGAAGAACACGGGGACGAGCATCAGCGCGAGGGCGGCGGCCACGGAGAGGTACGCGTACCTCTGGAGGACACGGTGGTCGCGCAGGAGGACGACGACGAGGACGAAGAGGGCCACGCCCAGGGCGGACCAGCGCAGTTGGGCGTCGGCGGTGAGGTGGGCGGGAGTGGTCGCGTCGAGGCGCTGGATGAGGACCAGGCCGAGGCCGTTGAGGAGGACCGCGATGGGGAGGACGAGCGGATCGGCGTATGGGGCCCGGAAGCGGACGGCGAGGTGCGCGACGAGGGCGGCGCCGGTGAGGCCGGCGGCGTAGTGGCCGGCGGGCCGGGGGGTCTGGCCGGTGGTGGCGAGGCCGACGTAGAGGTGGCCGAGGACGGAGATGAGGACGGCTCCGGCGAGGAGCGTCAGCTCAAGACCTCTGCGCCGGGACGCGGTGGCGCCGGTGGGCGGGGGCGGGGCGGGCTCCGCCACCTCTGCCGTCAGAGCGGTCATGTCGGAAACGTAGCAAGCAGACGGATGGTATGTCCGCTTATGTCATAGAGTGCCGAAGAGTCGTCAGAAACGGTCACGAGTGGGAGCGCGGAAATGGGACCAGTGGAATTCATCGTCCTCGCCTTCCCTGAGGAACAGCTGCGGGTGCCGGCGGTCGAGGCCGTCATGGGACTGCGCAAGGCGGGCGTGGTGCGGCTGATCGACGGGCTCGTGGTCACGAAGACGGCGGCGGGTGAGGTGCTCGCTGCGGAGTTCGACGAGTTCATGGAGCTCCTGGGCCTGCTCCGGCACCGCGAGGCCGCGCGGCTGATCGGGGCGGAGGACGTCCGGGAGGCGGCGGAGCTGCTGGACCGGGGCAGCTGTGCGCTGTTGCTGCTGGTGGAGCACGTGTGGGCCGAGGACGCGGCGATCGCCGTACGGGCGGCGGGCGGACGGATCGTCGGGTCGGTCCGGATCCCGCCGGAGCGGGTGCCGGCGGGACCCGGCCGGGCGGGGGTGGCGTGATGTTCATCCGCCCCGTCGGAGTGAGGGTCGAACCGGCCGATCGGCCCGAAGGGCGGCCGCTGCTCCGCGGCCTCCTCTCCCGAGCGGCGGGCGCCACCGCCCCTCCCGCGACCGCGGAGACGGCTGCGGCGGGGACGGTTGTTCCGGAGGAGCCCGCCACCGGGCCGGGGGCCCCGCCGGGCGGGCTGGCCGCCGAGCTGGCGGAGCTGGCGAAGCTGGCCCGGGAGGGGCTCCTGACTCCGGAGGAGTTCACGGAGGCCAAGGCCCGCCTCCTGCACCCCTGACCCGGCGGCACGGGTCCCGCTGCGCGGAGCCGACTCCCCGCCCCGCCCTTCCACCGTTCCCCGGGCTCCGCCCGGACCCCTGCGGGCGCCGCGCGTTGCGGGGCCCCGGTGGGCGCGGCTGCAGGGGGCCGGCCCTCGGACCCGCGCGCATCGAACACCGGCGGGGCCGGGTTCGGGTGCCACCGCCAGACGGGGCTCGGGGGCTGGGCCGGACAGGTGAGCGTCCGGAACTGGCCGTACTGGCTAGGGGATTTGTCATACCGGGCGTGGCAGCATCGGCTGCCCTGGAGGTGATCACATGTCACGCCGCCTGCTCCGTGCCGCCTGCATCGCCGCCGTGTTCGTCACGGCCGGGCCGCTCCCCGCCACCCACGCCGGGCCCGTGCCCGGCCCCCCGTCGGGCTCGGCCCGAGCCTCCGCCCCGCAGCCCCGCGGCACCGCAGGAGCCACCGCCCGCCGGCCCGCCGGAGCCGGGAACACCACCGCCGGCCGGGCCGCCGGACCCGCAGACACCACCGCCCGCCAGAGCCCCGGCCCGAAGGGCACCGCCACCCGGCAGAACCCCGGCCCGAAGGGCACCGCCACCCGGCGGGAACCCGGGGCGGGGACCGTCCCGCAAGGACCCGGCTCCGGGGACACCGCCACCCGGCGGGAGCCCGGCCTCGGGGACACCACCACCCGGCGGGGGCCTGGGTCGGGGGACACCACCACCCGACAGACCCCCGGCCCGAAGGCCGCCGCCACCCGGCAGACCCCCAGCCCGAAGGGCACCGCCACCCGGCGGGGGCCCGGGTCGGGGGCCGTCCCGCAGGGACCCGACTCCGGGGGCACCGCCACCCGGCAGACCCCCCGTCCAAAGGGCACCGCCACCCGGCGGGGGCCCGGGGCGGAGGCCATCCCGCAAGGACCCGACCCCGGAGGCACCGCCACCCGGCAGAGCCCCGGCCCGAAAGCCGCCGCCGGCCGGCAGACCCCCAGCCCGAAGGGCACCGCCACCCGGCGGGAACCCGGGGCGGAGGCCATCCCGCAAGGACCCGGCCCCGGGCGCACCGCCAGCCGGCAGACCCCCGGC